>NZ_JBEOVY010000391.1:0-6716 GCF_040295745.1 Saccharopolyspora sp. NPDC002686 | reverse complement strand
GCTTCACCTTCCAAATCGAAGACCGATGTGCTGGGTGGGGGGTTGCGGCACCAATCAGAAGTCAGGTTTGTGCAGGTCAAGTACCGTGAGTCTTTTGGGGTGCTATGACGCCCCAAAAGACTCACGGGTCATGACCAGCGAGAACTGATCCGCATCCGGCAACTCATGCAGGTGTCCTGGCCGGAAGGTGGCGCACTCGACCGGTGAACGAGTGAAGGGCCCCTCGACCAGTGGTCGGAGGGGCCCTTCAACAGGAAGTTCGCGTGCTCAGCCTGCGAGTTTGCGGAGTTCTGGGAGCAGCAGGCGGAGGGCTCGGCCTCGGTGGGAGTCCGCGTCCTTTTCCTCCGGGGAGAGTTCGGCGCTGGTTCGGGTTTCGCCTTCTGGGACGAAGATCGGGTCGTAGCCGAAGCCGTTGGTGCCGCGTTCTTCGCGGATCACCGTTCCTCGCCATTCGCCTCGGACCACGGTTTCCGCTCCGTCCGGGTGGACCAGGGCCGCTGCCGAGACGAAGGCCGCGCCGCGGCGGTCGTCGGGGACGTCCGTGATCTGGCCGAGGAGGAGGTCCAGGTTGGCCTGGTCGTCGCCGTGCTTGCCGGACCAGCGGGCCGACAGGACGCCGGGCATGCCGTTGAGGGCGTCGACCGCGATGCCGGAGTCGTCGGCGATCGCCGGGAGGCCGGTGGCCTTCGCCGCGTCCGCCGCCTTCGCGATCGCGTTCTCCTCGAACGTCGCGCCGGTTTCCGGGGCTTCCGGGAACTCGGGGACGTCCGCCAGGCCGATGACCTCGACGCCGGTCACGCCCTCGGCTTCGAGGATTCGGCGCAGTTCCACCAGCTTCTTCTGGTTGCGGGTGGCCAGCAGGACGCGGCTCATGCCTTGCTCCCCGGCAGCTCACCCGGGTACGGGGCGGCCAGCGCGTCGGCTTGGATCTCGGCGAGCTTCGCGCAGCCGTCGAGCGCGAAGTCGATCATCTTGTCCATCGTGGACCGGGTGTAGGTGGCGCCCTCGCCGGTGCCCTGCACCTCCACCAGGGTGCCGTGGTCGGTGGCGACCACGTTCATGTCCACCTCGGCGCGCGAGTCCTCCTCGTAGGGCAGGTCCAGGCGCACCCGGCCGTCCACCACGCCCACGCTGATCGCGGAGATCGAGCAGGACAGCGGCTTCGGGTCGGACAGCCGACCGGCAGCGCCCAGCCAGGTCACCGCGTCCGCCAGCGCCACGTACGCGCCGGTGATCGCGGCCGTGCGGGTGCCGCCGTCCGCCTGGATCACGTCGCAGTCCAGCGCGATGGTGTTCTCGCCCAGCGCCGCCATGTCGATGCAGGCGCGCAGGGAGCGGCCGATCAACCGGCTGATCTCGTGGGTGCGGCCGCCGATGCGGCCCTTCACCGATTCCCGGGGGCTGCGCGTGTTCGTCGACGACGGCAGCATCGCGTACTCCGCGGTCACCCAGCCCAGTCCGGAGCCGGTCCGCCAGCGGGGGACGCCCTCCTGGACGCTGGCCGCGCACAGAACTCGCGTCCGGCCGAACTCGACCAGAACCGAACCTGCCGGCCAGTCCTGGTATCCGCGTGTGATCCGCACCTCTCGGAGCTGGTCGTCGCTCCGCCCATCCGCTCGTGCCACGCCCCAACCCTAAGCCCGCCCCGAATCGCCCCTCGTCAAGGGGCCGCTACGGCTGCCAGACGTAGCGGACGTCCGGTTCGCGCTCCTCGTTGAGCTGCCCGTCGGTGTGCTCGACCGCGACGAAGCCGTGCCGCTCGTAGAACCGCCGGGCCGGGCCGTTGACCTGGAAGGTCCAGAGCTCCAGCCCGTCCGGGCGACGGCGTTTGGCCAGGTCCACGAGCTGATCGCCGAGTCCTCGACCGCGCTGCGGCGGATCGAGGTAGAGCTGCTCCAGCTCCGCGCCCTCGAGCACCATGAGGCCGACCACCGAGCCCTGCTCCTCGGCCACCCAGCACTCTGAGTTCGGCACCACGACGTGGGCGAACCAGCTCCGCACCTCGTCGTCGCCGTGCGCCCGGCGCACCGTCGGCAGCGCGGTGTTGAACGAGCGCAGCCAGACTTCGGCCATGTCCGCCGCGTCGGCAGCGGCAGCCGGCCGGAGCACGACGTCAGATCTCATAGCTGCCGTCCGCGACGACCAGTTCCGCCGGTCCGTCGTAGACGGCCTCGGCTTCGGCGAGGATCGCGTCGCCGTTCGCCCACGGCACGACGTGGGTGAGCAGCAGGCGCTGAGCTCCGGCCGACTTCGCCACCTCCGCGGCTTGGCGGCCCGACAGGTGCACGCCGTCCGGCGCGTCCGGGGAGTCCTCCCAAGACGCCTCGGACAGCAGGACGTCGACGTCCGCTGCGAGGTCGGTCAGCTGCGGGCACGGGCCGGTGTCGCCGGTGTAGGCCAGCACCTTGCCCTCCGCCTCGACCCGGAAGCCCCACGACTCGCACAGGTGCGCCACCGGTGTCGCCCGGACCTCGAACGGCCCGATGCGCACGGGTTCGGCCGATACCTGGACGAACTCGAACACGTCCGACAGATCCGTCACGGCCAGCTCCTCTGCGTCCGGCGCGTAGAGCGCGGCGAACCGCTGCGGAGCGTTCGCGGGCGCGATCACCGGAAGCCGGCCGCCGGGCCGGTTCGGGTGGTAGCGGCGCAGCACCGCGAGCGCGCCGAAGTCCGCGCAGTGGTCCGGGTGCAGGTGGCTGAAGAACACCGCGTCCAGCGAGAACGGGTCGATGAACCGCTGCATCGCGCCGAGCGTGCCGTTGCCCAGGTCGAGCGCGATGCGGGTGTCGCCGGACTCCAGCAAGTACCCGGATGAAGGCGAATCCGGGCCGGGAATGCTCCCGGAGCAGCCGAGGATCGTCAGCTTCATGCGGTCGAGCTTGACATGACGAGCGGCCGAACGGCATCGGCCGCGAGCGCCGGTCCGAGGAACCGGGCGGCCAACCGGGCGAACCGGTCAGGGGCCCCGGTGGCGTGGAACGCGTGCTCGGGCACCGCGTCCGGGCCTGCGAGCAGGTCGTTCTCGGTCAGCACCCGCACCACGTCCTTGGCGGTCTCCTCCGCGCTGGAGACCAGCGTCACCTGGTCCCCCATCGCGATCTGGAGCACACCGGTGAGCAGCGGGTAGTGCGTGCAGCCGAGCACCACCGTGTCGACGTCGGCCTGCTGCAGCGGGTCGAGGTAGCTCTGCGCGAGACCGAGGATCTGCCGACCGGTGGTGATGCCGCGCTCGACGAACTCCACGAACCGCGGGCAGGCCACCGTGGTCAGCTCGATGTCCGGGGCCGCGGTGAACGCGTCGTCGTAGGCGCGGGAGCGGATGGTCGCCTTGGTGCCGATCACGCCGATGCGCCGGTTGCGCGTGGTCGCCACCGCGCGCCGCGTCGCGGGCATGATGACCTCGACGACCGGGATCGAGTAGCGCTCGCGGGCGTCGCGCAGGCAGGCCGCGGACGCGGTGTTGCAGGCCAGCACCAGGGCTTTCACCCCGTCCTCGACGAGCGAGTCGGTGATGGCCAGGGTGCGGGTGCGGATCTCGGCGAGCGGCATCGGGCCGTAGGGCGCGTTGGCGGTGTCGCCGACGTAGTGCACGGTTTCGCCGGGCAGCTGATCCATGATCGCGCGGGTCACGGTCAGCCCGCCGACGCCGGAGTCGAAGATCCCGATCGGGGCGTCAGTCACCCGGCAAGTGTGCCAGGCCCACCGCTGGTGACCTGCGACCGAGTGCTGCGGCCCACCAACCAGGCGGCCAGGAACCCGGCGATCGCGCCGAACAGGTGGCCCTCCCAGGAGATGTTCGGCGTGCCGGGCAGCACGCCCCACAACATGCCGCCCCAGTAGAAGAACAGCACGGCGGCGACCAGGATCTGCGCGATGCTGCGCTGGAAGAAGCCGCGCACCAGCAGGAACACCATCCAGCCGAAGATCACCCCGGACATGCCGATGTGCACGGCGGGTGCGCCGAACAGCCAGGTGCCGAGGCCGCCGATGATCCAGATCGTCGCGGTCACCGCGAGGAACTGCCCCAGCCCGCCGGCGAGCACCAGCCAGCCGAGCACCAGGAACGGCAGGGTGTTGGCCCACAGGTGATCCCAACCCGCGTGCAGCAGCGGGGACCACAAAATCCCCTCGAGGCCACTCCCGGACCGCGGAAAGATGCCGTGGTTCTCCAGGTTCGTCAGCGGGTTGACCTGGTCGTAGAACTCGATGCCGTAGAGCACCGCGGTGGCGATGAGCATGCCCACCGCTGCGCCCAGCGGGTTCGGGGGCAGCACGCGCGGGCGAGGACGATCAGGCAGCCGGTTCACAACTCGAGGCTACGCGGAGCACCCCTCCGCGGTCTCGGGGTTCGCCCTGAGATTCGGACGTTTTGCACCACGTCTCCGGTGGCCCTTCCGCGTGGACTCCGGGTGCTCGACTTGATGTGCGCCAGATCAAATGCGGGCTCTTGCCCGACCCCAAGATCAACAGGTGGGCCGCGCGATAGGGTCCTGCATCGTTGCGTTCCGGACGAAGGGCTTCACGTGCAGGTCGAGTTAGCAGTGCCAGCGGCGGCGCGTTCCGGACGGGCACCCACGTGGGACATCGGCACCGACACCCTGCTGTGGACCGATCCGCCGACGCGCAGCGCGCACCGCTTCGTCCCCGGTCGCACCGATCACGCGATGGAACTGCCGCAGCAGGTCAGCGCGGCGAAGACGCGCAGCCACGGCGGCCTGGCGCTGCACCTGGACGAGGGCATCGCCCTGTTCGACTCCACCGGTTCGCAGCGGACCTGGCTGATCTACTGGGCGCGCGAGGGCGCCGAGGCGGGCGCGACGATGATCGACGCCAAGGGCCGGTTGTGGGCGACGACGCTGGGCGAAGGCGGCTGGCTGGTCCGGGTCACCGGTGAAGGCTCGGCGCACATCGCGCTCAAGGACCTGCCCGCGGGCAACGGCATCGCCTGGAGCCCGGACAACACCCGCATGTACCTGTCCGACGGCGCAGCCCGGCGCGTCGACGTCCTGGACTTCGACCTGACCACCGGTGACTGCACCGACCGCCGCCCGCTGTTCGAGGTCGACGGCGAACCCGGCGGCCTGGCGGTGGACGCCTCCGGGCACCTCTGGCTCACCGTCCGCGACCGCGGCGAGCTCCGCTGCTACACCCCCGCCGGCGACCTGGACCGGACGATCCCGCTCCCGGCCCAGCGCCCGACGGACTGCTGCTTCGGCGGCCCGGACCTGACGAGGCTCTACATCACCACCGCGACCGACGAGGTCTCCGAGCCCGCCGAAGCCGACGGCTCGATCCTCGTCATCCCGGACCTCGCAACGGGCGTCCGCCCCTACTCCTTCGCCGGCTGACCCAGGGCTCCACCGCAAATTCAATGGAAATCGAACGTCCAATTTCCATTGAATTTGCGCCGACCCCGGCCGAGCGACGTCCTTCCGGGAGCACAGTTTCAATTGAAACTGTAAATCTCCAGCTGGAGACGGATCAGGCCCAGAGCTGGCCTTCGAGGCGTTGGGCGGCTTCGTCGAGGGTGCCGCTGTAGGCGCCGGTGGAGAGGTACTTCCAGCCGGCGTCGGCGACGACGAAGGCGATGTCCGCGGATTCGCCGGCGGCCGCCGCCTTCTCCGCGATCGTCAGCGCCGCGTGGAGGACGCCGCCGGTGGAGATGCCGGCGAAGATGCCCTCGGCCTCCAGCAGCTGGCGGGTGCGGCGCAGGGCGTCGTAGGAGCCGACCGAGAAGCGGCGGGTCAGGACCTCGGCGTCGTAGAGCTCCGGGACGAAGCCCTCGTCGAGGTTGCGCAGGCCGTAGACCAGTTCGCCGTAGCGCGGTTCGGCCGCGACGATCTGCACGTCGGGCTTCTGCTGGCGCAGGTAGCGGCCGACGCCGACCAGGGTTCCGGTGGTGCCCAGACCGGCCACGAAGTGGGTGACGGTCGGCAGGTCGCGGAGGATCTCCGGCCCGGTGGTGGTGAAGTGCGCGTCGGCGTTGGCCGGGTTGCCGTACTGGTAGAGCATCACCCAGTCCGGGTTCTGCTCGGCCAGGTCCTTGGCCATCGCCACCGCCTGGTTGGAGCCGCCGGCCGCGGGCGAGGAGATGATCCGCGCACCGTAGGCCTGCAGCAGCTGGCGGCGCTCCTCGGAGGTGTTCTCCGGCATCACGCAGACCAGGCCGTAGCCCTTGAGCTTGGCCGCCATGGCCAGCGAGATCCCGGTGTTGCCCGAGGTGGGCTCCAGGATCGTGCAGCCGTGGGTGAGGCGGCCTTCCTTCTCGGCGGCTTCGATCATGGCCAGCGCCGGGCGGTCCTTGATCGAACCGGTCGGGTTCCGGTCCTCCAGCTTGGCCCACAGCCGGACGTCCGGAGCCGGCGACAGGTGGGGCAACCCCACCAGAGGCGTGTCACCGAGCGCGTCCAGCAACGAGTCGTAACGAGCCACGGTGCATCTCCTACTCACCGCAAGAAGAACAGTTCCTACGTCCAAGCGTGAGGCCTCGACGGCTGTAGCAAAAGTCGCGAGGCACGCTCACAAGTCCGCGACGTCGGGCAAGCGGCGAAGCCGCTTTCGGCGGTAAGCAGCTACCGCGAAGAACGACTGGCACCGGCCGGCGAGGGTCGCATGCGCCGCCAGGCGCATAGCCCACCCTCGCAACTCGCACCGCCGCGGGTTCTCAGACGTCGCCTGGCGAGGACAGCCCGTTTGCCGTGTATTGGACATAC
>NZ_JBEOVY010000390.1:0-6730 GCF_040295745.1 Saccharopolyspora sp. NPDC002686 | reverse complement strand
GGTGGTGCAGCCGTAGCCGACCAGGTGGAAGCCCAGCTTCTCCAGGTACGGCCAGAGACCGGCCTTCTCGTAGTAGTCGGTGACGACCTGCGAGCCAGGGGCCATCGAGGTCTTCACCCACGGCTTGCGGGTCAGGCCCTTGTCCACCGCGTTGCGGGCCAGCAGCGCCGCGCCCAGCATCACCGACGGGTTCGAGGTGTTGGTGCAGGAGGTGATCGAGGCGATCACCACGGCACCGTGGTCGAGCTCGAACTCGCCCAGCTCGTCGGAGGACACCGTGACCGGCTTGGAGATCCGGCCGTGCGAGCCGTTGGCGGCCGAGACGACGGCCGGCGCGGACTCGTGGTGGGTGACCGCCGGGGCGTCGCTGGCCGGGAAGGACTCCTCGCCGGCCTCGTCCACGGCGCGGTCGTCAGCGGTCTCGACCTTGACGTAGTCGGTCAGCGTGTTGCGGAACGACTGCTTGGCCTCGGAGACCACGATCCGGTCCTGCGGGCGCTTCGGGCCGGCGATGGACGGGACCACGGTGGACAGGTCCAGCTCGAGGTACTCGGAGTACTCCGGCTCGTGGCTCGGGTCGTGCCACAGGCCCTGCTCCTTGGCGTAGGCCTCGACCAGGGCGACCTGGTCGGCCGGGCGGCCGGTGAGCTTGAGGTAGCGGACGGTCTCCTCGTCGATCGGGAAGATCGCCGCGGTGGAGCCGAACTCCGGGCTCATGTTGCCGATGGTGGCGCGGTTGGCCAGCGGGACCGAAGCCACGCCGGAGCCGTAGAACTCGACGAACTTGCCGACGACGCCGTGCTTGCGCAGCATCTCGGTGATCGTGAGGACCACGTCGGTGGCGGTGGCACCGGCCGGGATCTCGCCGGTCAGCTTGAAGCCGACCACGCGCGGGATCAGCATCGACACCGGCTGGCCGAGCATCGCGGCCTCGGCCTCGATGCCGCCGACGCCCCAGCCCAGCACGCCCAGGCCGTTGACCATGGTGGTGTGCGAGTCGGTGCCGACGCAGCTGTCCGGGTAGGCCTGGCCGTTGCGGGCCATGACGGTGCGGGCCAGGTGCTCGATGTTGACCTGGTGCACGATGCCGGTGCCCGGGGGGACGACCTTGAACTCGTCGAAGGCGCCCTGGCCCCAGCGCAGGAACTGGTAGCGCTCCTTGTTGCGGCCGTACTCGAACTCGACGTTGCGCTCGAAGGCGTCCGGCTTGCCGAACACGTCGATGATCACCGAGTGGTCGATGACCAGCTCGGCCGGAGCCAGCGGGTTGACCTTGGAGGTGTCGCCGCCGAGATCGGCGACGGCCTCGCGCATGGTGGCGAGGTCGACCACGCACGGCACACCGGTGAAGTCCTGCATGATCACCCGGGCCGGGGTGAACTGGATCTCGGTGGACGGCTCGGCCTTGGCGTCCCAGTTGGCCAGCGCGCGCACGTGGTCGGCGGTGATGTTCGCGCCGTCCTCGGTTCGCAGCAGGTTTTCCAGGAGGATCTTGAGGCTGTAGGGCAGCCGCTGGGCCCCGTCGACCGCGCTGAGCCGGAACACCTCGTAAGAGGCGTCGCCGACGTTCAGCGTGCCGCGGGCGCTGAAGCTGTCCTTGCTCGCAGGTGCAGTCACGTTCAACTCCATCTCGCGACGGGCGCAAGTTCGGGAACGATTGCGAGTCTCGCGCACGTCGGCCGAGCGTGCGCGCAGAACCCGCTCTCTTCGACGCTAACAGTACGCTTGTCCTGCAATGGCTCTCAACTAAGGGTTGGCAAACTCTCGATCACATGTACCACTCCGTGCAAAACCGCTGTTTTTCCGGGGGTTCCCACGGATTGGGACGTCGGTACCGGAATCGGGTTCAGGACGGTCGGGGACGCGTGCTTCGATTGGTGGGTGCGCAACCTGACCAGCAATGCGAAGTCCGCCGGAGTGGCGGTCGCGATCGCCTCCGCGTTCTGCTTCGGCGGATCCGGACCGTTCGCCAAACCTCTCATCACCGCGGGGTTCAGCCCGCTGCAGGTGGCGTGGTTGCGGTTGGCCGGTGGCGCGCTGCTGATGCTGCCGTTCGCGCTCCGGCACGCGGCGGCCGTGAAGCAGGTGCCCAAGTTGCTCATCGCGTACGGGTTGTTCGCCATCGCCGGGGTCCAGGTCTTCTACTTCGCGGCGATCGCCAGCGTGCCGGTCGGGGTCGCGCTGCTGATCGAGTTCCTCGGACCGGTGCTGGTGCTGGGCTGGATCCGGTTCGTGCGGCGCAGCCCGGTGAGCCGCTCGGCGGCGATCGGCGTGGCGATCGCGCTGGTCGGGCTGGCGTGCGTGGTGGAGCTGTGGTCCGGGCTGAGCTTCGACCCGATCGGCCTGCTGCTGGCGCTGGGCGCCGCGGGCTGCCAGATGGCCTACTTCCTGCTCTCCGACAGCGGTCCCGAGGTGGACCCGTTCGCCCTCGCCGGCTTCGGCCTGCTGCTCGGCGCCGTCGTCGTGACCTTGATCGCGCAGCCGTGGGACATGGACTGGTCGATGCTGCTCGGCAACGTCGAACTGGCCGGCAGCCAGTTCCCGGCGCTGGTGGCGGTGGCCTGGATCGTCGTGGTCAGCACGGTGGCGGCGTACCTGACCGGCATCATCGCGGTCCGCCGGTTGTCGCCGCAGGTGGCCGGAGCCGTCGCGTTCCTGGAACCGGTGGTGGCCACCCTGCTGGCCTGGGCGCTGCTGTCCGAGGCGCTGGGGCCGATCCAGCTGCTCGGCGGGGCGCTGATCCTCGCCGGTGCCTACGTCGCCCAGCGCTCCGCTCCGGCGAAGGTCCAGGAGGCGGAGCTCGCCGGGGTGCGGTCCTGATCCGCCAGCACCGCCCCGCTGTTCAGCGGAACCGCAGTTCGGCCGCGGTGATGGTGTTGAGGTGCAGCAGGATGTCGTAGGACCTGCCGAGGGCCACCGGGTATTCGCCGGCTCCTGGCTTGGCGGGGTTGAAGTGGCCGCCCATGTACTGCTCGAGGCTCGTGCCGGGTTCGGGCGCCATTCCGGCGTAGAGCTCGGTGAACTCGCCGGCCAGCCCGCGGAGCTGATCGGGGTGTCCTGGGCCGATCCGCGGGCTTCGGGGTCAGCGGGCTGCGCGCAGAGCGGAGCCGACCAGGTTGACCAGAAGCTTCTCGAGGAGGGCGATGGCCACGCCGGTCAGGACGGTGGTGAGGAACTGGGGCATCGTGCAGGTTCTCCCGGTATCGCTGGTGCGTTCAGGTCCGACTGTCCGCCGGCCGGGTTAGCCGGGCTCCAGCCGGAGGTGTCGCAGAGGTGAACCGGGGCGTAACAGTGCAGGTCAGACGGTGTTCCGCGACCACTTCTGCCACACCAGCACCGCCAGTGTCGCAGCGATCGACGTGGCCGCCGCGATGCCCCAGTGGTGCGGGAGCAGAGGACTGCTGCCGAAGAACTGGCTGACGCCGGGCAGCTGCACGAGGCCGAACAGCACCACCAGCGATCCCGCGCCCGCGGCGAGGACCAGCGGGGTGCGGCCCCGCACCGCGAGGGTCTGCGCCAACTGCGCGGAGACCAGCGCGACCAGACCGGTGGTGCGGGCTTGCGCGGCGGTGGACAGCGGCCGGGCGAGCAGCCAGGCGAGTCCGGCCGCACCGGCCGTGGCCGCCGCGCGGGCGTAGACGTCGTGCGCCAGCGCCGTGCCGAGCGAAGCCTCCGGTCCCTCGGCGAGCAGCTTCTCCGGGGTGGCGTGCGGCGGTGGCCGCACCGCGATCGCGATGGCGGGCATGATGTCGGTGAGCAGGTTGACCACCAGCAGCTGGCGGGCGTTGAGCCCGGCCGCGGGGCTGATCAGCCCGGTGCTCAGCGCGTAGCCGATCTCGCCGAGGTTGCCGCCGAGCAGGATCGACAGCGCGTCGCGCACCGACGTCCACATCCCCCGGCCTTCGACGATGCCGTCGGTCAACGTCTCGATGCGGTCCTCGGCGACGACCAGGTCCGCGGCCTCGCGCGCGGCCGGGGTGGCCCGGGAGCCGAACGCGATCCCCACCTGGGCCAGGTTGATCGCCGGGACGTCGTTGGCGCCGTCGCCGGTCATCGCCACCACCCGGCCACCGGCGCGCATCCGGCGCACGATGCGCGCCTTCTGCGCCGGGCTGACCCGGGCGAACACCGAGATCTTCGGCAGCTCGCCGGTCAGCTGCTCGTCGTCGAGCTGGTCCAGCTCGGCTCCGGTGAACACCCGCTTCTCGCCGAGCATGCCGAGCTCGGCGGCGATCGACTCGGCGGTGCTGGGATGATCGCCGGTGATCATGATCACGTCGACGCCCGAGCGGCTCAGCTGCGAAACCGCCTCGGCCGCAGCCGGGTGCACCGGATCGGCCAGGCCCAGCAGGCCGACGAGCTCCAGATCGTCCACATCAGACTCGGTCAGCTCGGTCGCGGCGGAGGGAGCGGCGCGCTCGGCCACCGCGAGCAGCCGGTAGCCGTCCATCGCCAGCCGCTCGACCTCGTTCTCGACCTCCGCCCGCGCTTCGGCGTCGAACACCTCGCTGCCCTCCGGGCGCCGCCAGCTGACGCACCGTTCGAGCACGACCTCCGGGGCGCCCTTGACCGACAGCAGGCCGTCGGTGCGCACCGCGTGGAAACCCCGCGACGGTTCGAAAGGCAGCTCCGCCAGCACGATTCCGTCCGCAGCGACACCAGCGGCGCGCGCCCCGTCGAGCACCGCCTGGTCGGTGAGGTGGGGGAGCGGGTGCTCGTCGGTCGGCCGGGGCGTGGCCCGCACTCCGGCCGCCACGACCTCCCGGTGCTGTTCGTCGAGGTCCGAAGTGGACTGAGCGGTGCGGCCGTCGGAGACCTGCCCGAGCGCGATCCGGCCCTGGGTGAGGGTGCCGGTCTTGTCGAAGCACAGCGCGTCGACCCGGCCCAGCGCCTCGATGGTGGCGGGACTGCGCACCAGCACGCCGCGGCCGGCCAGGCGCCGGGCCGCCGCGAGCTCGGCGAGCGTGGCGACGAAGGGCACCCCTTCCGGGACGGCGGCCACCGCGAGCCCCACGGAGCGGGCGACGGTCCGGCCCAGCGGCACACCGCGCAGCAGGTCGGCGGCGAACAGCGCACCGCCCGCTCCGATGGAGACGGGCAGGATCTTCTTCGTCAGCTCGCCGAGCCGGGCCTCGACGCCGTTGCCGGTCTCCGGTGCGCTGGTCTGGGCGGTGCGCCCGAGCTCGGTGCGCGTGCCGACCGCGACGACGACGGCGGTGCCGGTCCCGCTGGCGACGGCCGTTCCCTGGTAGAGCATGCAGGTGCGGTCGGCGACCACGGGTGCGGTGGTGGCGGCGATGTCCTTGACGACCAGCTGGGACTCGCCGGTGAGGCTGGACTCGTCGACCTCCAGGCCGTCGACGGACAGCAGCCGGGCGTCGGCGGGCACCCCGTCGCCGGCGCGCAGCTCGATGACGTCGCCGGGCACGAGCTGGTCGGCCGGGACCACGTCGGTGGTGCCTTCGCGCTTGCGCCGCGCAGGCATCTGCCCGGCATCGAGCAGTCGGGTCAGCTCCCGGTCGGTGGTGACCCGCTGGACGCCGTCGACCAGCGCGCTGGCCAGCAGAACCCCGACGATCAGCGCCGCGTCGACCACCGATCCGAGACCGGCGGAGATGACCGCACCGGCGCCCAGCACCGGCGTGATCGGGGTGATCAGGCCTTCCACGGTCGCCCGGGCCACTCCGGGCCGCGGGCGGTCCCGTTCGCGGTCCTGGCGCCGGCTGGCGGCGATCGACTCGCTCAGCCCCCGTTCCGAACTGGCCAATGTGGACAGAGCTGCGTCCGGGGGCATGGCGTGCCAAGGCGTTCGCTCCTGCGGGACCGGGGGAGCGCGGTTGGCCGCGCACATCCCGGCCCAGGTGCCGGTGATCAGCGCCGACAAGGTCGCCGCTTGCACCGGCATCGAAGCGCGCCCCGGCGCCCCGAGTGCAGGGCCGAAGGCGGCGAACAGCGCTCCCAGGCAGGCACCGGCGACCGACAGCAGGACCGCGTTGCGGCTGGCCGAGCGGGCGTTCTCGGTGGCGGCCAGCAGCAGGTGGACGACGTCGGCTCGCGGGCACAGCACATCAGCGCCCCAAGGGGTGTGGTCCGGTGTGGACAGTCCGAGGCCGACGTCTGCCGCGGCCAACGCGGCGTTGGCCCGGGCCGAGACGACCGCGACCACCGCGCCGTCGGCCTGCAGCCGCCGCACCGAACCGGCCAGCCGGTTCCCCCCGGCCACGACCTGGTCGAACGGAAGCCGGTGGTCCAGGCGGCTGCTGATTCCGGCCACCACCGCCGCCCCGTTCTCCCGGGCCGTTTCGACCAGCGCTTCGGCGAGCGGATCGAGCTCTTCGACGACGTTGGCCAGGGCCACGACCTCGCCGCGGTGGCGCAGCACCACCGCCGAACCGCGCGCGGACGCTTCCGCGGCGGCGCCGCGAGCGGCGTCCGGGAGGTATTCGGGTACGGGGCCGGTCGACCAGTCGCCGAGAACCTGCTCGGCCGTCGGATCCTGTAGATCGATGAGTCGGCTCGCGCGGGCGAAAAGCTCCGCAGCGTCGGCCTCCGAGTCCAGCGGGACGACGACGTCGAGCGAGCGACGGCCGGTGAGCAGCGCAGGGGCGTCGAACACGACGGTGTCGACGCGGTCGAGCCGCCGCAGCGCGTCGGGCTCCAGGACGAGCCCACCGCGGGCCGAGACCGCGGTGGACAGGTGGGTGGCGAAGCCCTCGCGCCCGGACTTGGC
>NZ_JBEOVY010000389.1:0-6730 GCF_040295745.1 Saccharopolyspora sp. NPDC002686 | reverse complement strand
GGCCTCGGCTCCTTCGCCATTTTTTTGGGGGGGTTCGAACCCCCCAAGCCCCCCACGGTGCGGGGGTTGCCATTCGCTTGCTCCTTGCGATGGGTGGCGTACCCGGCCTGGGTTGGGGACCAGCCGTTCGAGGAGTGCTCCGGCCTTCGGCCGTCGAGGTGGGCTCTGGTGGAGCGGGTGGGTGCGGGTGTGGGCGTTGGTGTGGGCTTCGCGTTGGTGTGGGGGTAGGGGTGGGGTTCTGCTTGGGTTTTGGTTTTTGATCTTTTTTTGTTCGCTCGAAATTGGGAACTTTTGTTTTGCGGGGGGCGGGGGTTGGTAGGGTGTGATCTTCTTTTAGGTGCCTTGTTCTCGTTGTTCGGAGGTTTCTCCATGCGTCGGGTTGTCGTTGGCTTGTTGGCCGTTGGGGCTCTCGGGATGTGCGGTGGTGGTGTCGCCAGTGCCGTCGGGGATCCCTACTTTCACCCGGGGTCTTCGGAGACTCTCACCTGGCAGAGCAGCAACCACCGGTACACGTCCACCCAGGGCAGTGGGACCAGCTCCAGCACGTCCAGCACCACCACGTCTTCCCACATGAGCACCACCAGCAGCACTTCTGCTCGGGATGGGGGCAGTGGGCAGGGCGGTCAGGGCGGGGCTGCTCAGGGCGGGGCTGCTCAGGGCGGTTCCTCGTCCAGTTTCGTCCACGGGAGCGGTTGGGCCGAGAGCCACGCTCAGGGCGAAAGCGTTCAGGGCCAGGACGGTTGATGGACGCGGAGTGCCGCATTCGGCGGTGGGTGCGGCACTCCGTTCTCGCTCTTCAGCGCTTTTGAATTGCGCTTTCTCCGCGCGTGTGGTTGCGCATCATTTTCGGGTTCGAGTTTCCGGATGCATTTTGCGCGAATAGGCCCCCGTGGGGTTGTTTCGTTCACCTTTTCCGGGCGTGTGAGTGGCGATGGTGGTGAGAGCCGCCATCGCCACTCACGCTGTCTGGGGCCGCGTGTTGGTGAGCTTGGTTGAGTCATCCCTGGATCGGGTGATTCGTCGATAAACTCCTCCCCGGAGAACGCGTTGTCGTCCGGGAGGTGCTGCGTGTCCGCTCGCTCTCGGGTGCGGCGGTTGGTGGGGCTTGGTCTGCCGTTGCTCGCCATCGCCGGCGGGCTCGTCGTGGCCAGGTACCTGCTCCCCTCCAGCTCGGCGCCCGGTTATGCGGGCGTGCCGAACACCTGCGAGGCGGTCTCAGCACAGGCCCTCCGGAAGGCGTTCGAGCCGGGCGACGCCGAGATCCACGACGAGCGCCACGACGCCGAAGGCCAGCGGCCCAGCTCGAAGTGCCAGTGGCGCGTGCGCGGCGAGCAGCGGACTCGGCTGCACGTCGAGATGGCGGTCGAGTTCGACCGCGAAACCCGCCCGGACACCACCTACGTCGACGACTTCCTCGACTACCTCGAACTGGAGCCGGGCGCCGCCTCCGCACCGGACCTCGACGCCCGAGCCGTCCTCATCCGCTCCCCGCGGGACGTCCAGCTGGTGGCGGCGCGGGCCAACATGACGGTCGCAGTCCGCTACACCGCCCCCGGCCCAGCACCCCACCTCGAAGCAGTGGCCCACCAGGTGGCCGAGGACCTCCTCGCCACCGCCGGCCGACCCGAGTGACGACCAGCGATGAATCTCCGGTGTCCTCGGGGTCCATTGGGAGACGCGGTCCTTTGATGAGGTGGAGAACTCGGTATGACTGGTGCGCTGTGGTCGTTGGTCGAGGCTGAACGAGCAGCTCTTGCGGCTGATCTTTCAGAGCTGGACGAGGAGTGGACGACACCGTCGTTGTGCGACGGGTTGACCGTGCGGGAGGTGCTCGCCCACATCACCGCCGGAGCGACGCTCAACCCGGTGCGGTGGCTGGCCGGGGTGATCCGGTGCCGGTTCGACTTCGACGCGCAGGTCGCCATGCGCTTGGCCGAGCAGATGGGGGCCGACGGAGCCGAAACGCTCGAGAGGTTCCGCCGCGCCATCCCCAGCAGGACGAAACCGCCGATCCCGGTGGTGTCGATGCTCGGGGAGGTGATCGTGCACGGCGAAGACATCCGGCGGCCGCTGGGCATCCACCGCGACCACCCGATCGCCGCGATCACGCAGGTCGCCGAGCACTACGCCAGCACCGATCTGGTCGTCCTGGCCAAGGGCCGGATCGGTGGCCTGCGGCTCGTCGCGGACGACGGTCCGTTCAGCACCGGCGAGGGGAAGCTCGTCACCGGGAGCACCTTGGCGCTCACGATGGCGATGGTCGGGCGCACGGCGTACTGCGACGACCTCGAAGGCGAAGGCGTCGCAGCGCTCCGCGCCCGCTGAGCCGGCTCAGTCCTGGGTGGTGACTCCGGTGCCGATCGGGCAGGAAACTCCGGTGCCCGCCAGGCCGCAGTAGCCGTTGGGGTTCTTGGCGTCGCTCAGGTACTGCTGGTGGTAGGTCTCCGCGTAGTAGAAGGCCTTGAGCGGGGCGATCTCCGTGGTGATCTCGCCGCGACCCGCGTCCGTCAGGGCCGCCTGGAAGGCCAGGCGGCTGGCTTCCGCTTCCGCCAGCTGGGCCTCGTCGGTGGCGTAGATCGCCGAGCGGTACTGGGTCCCGATGTCGTTGCCCTGGCGCATGCCCTGGGTCGGGTCGTGGTTCTCCCAGAAGACCTTGAGGAGCTGGGTGTAGGTGATCACCTTCGGGTCGAAGACCGCCAGGACCACCTCGGCGTGGCCGGTGCGGCCGGAGCAGACCTCTTCGTACGTCGGGTTCGGGGTGTAGCCGCCCGCGTAGCCGACCGCCGTGGTCCACACTCCCTCGGTCTGCCAGAAGGCGCGCTCCGCGCCCCAGAAGCAGCCCATGCCGACGACCGCCGTCTCGTAGCCCTCCGGGAACGGCGGGACGATCCGGCGATCCGGGTGCACCGCGTGGTGCTCGGCCACCGGCAGCGGGGTCTGCCTGCCAGGCAGGGCCGTCGATTCGTCGATCAGCCTCGTCTTGTCACCGAAAAGCGCCATGGTCCCGAGGGTACGCGCCGCTCAGCGGCGGTCCTGGTACCTGGGATGGGGCCGGGTCTCCTCCTCCGGGACCTGCGGGGGTTCCGGGCGCGCGTGGCGCCCCGTCCCGCGGCGGACCGGTGGGCGGGGGCGGGCAGCGGGAGGTTGCTGGGGTTCCACCTCGCCGGAGAGGCGCTTGGACAGCGCCGACTCCTCCGGGGCCGGGGCCGGGGCCGGACGGCGGCGCGAGGCGTCGATCGGACGCTGGGGCACCGCGCCGTTCCGGACGGGCGCGGGCGGTTGCTGCGGTGCGCCGTTGCGCCGGGGTGGGCGGACTCCGTTCGGCACCGGGGTGCCGTTGGTCGGCTGGTTGACGCCGTTCGGTTCGATGTCGCGGCGCGGCTGGGCCGGTCCGGGCGGGTTCGGCCTGGCTTCCGCGCGCCTCCTGCCCGGTCTGGCGTTGTCGACGTCCTCGGGCGGTCGGGCGGCGGGGTTCGGCTCCACCGGCCTGGCGCGGCGCGGCGGCTCGGTCCACTGGGTCTCCTCGCCCGCGCTCCTGCGGGGTTGGACGGTGTCCTCGCTCGGCCGAGCACCGTTGTTCCGAGCCGGTTCGCCGAGCTCAGCGGCGGGATTCGGCTCCACCCGGCGGGCGCCGTTCCGCTTCGCATCGACCGGCCTGGCGCGGCGCGGCGGCTCCTCGTCAGCGGGGGCGTCGTCTCCGGCGCGGGACGAGGTGGGGCGGCGGCGGGCCGGGCGGCCGACCGGGGTGACCTTCGTGGTCGCGTCGGGCGCCGGGAGGTCGTCCTCGCCGGTCTCGTCGTCCGGCTCGTCCTCCTCCGCCCGGTCCTCGTCGGCCTTCTTCGGTGCCGCTGGAGTCAGGTAGTGGCGGAGCTTCATCGTCGGGTCCTCGATGAACTTCCACGACAAGGTGCCGATCACGTACGCCAGCGGGGCCGCGCAGATCAGCATCAGCCACTCGTTGCGGACCCCGGCCATGGCCAGCAGCTGCTGGATCGGGAAGCCCCAGACGTACACGCCGTAGCTGCCGTTGACCCACACGCCCGGGACGGTCAGCTTCGCCGGCCAGAAGTGCCCGGCCAGCACCACCGCGTAGCTGACCGCGAAGACCATCAGGAACGACGCCGCGATGCTGTTGGGCATCAGTGCCATCACCACGAGCCCGGCGACCCCGGCCAGCGGCGACAGCGGGATCCGGTAGAGGTTGAGCACCACGCCGAAGGCGAACGCGACCAGGAACGCGACCAGCGACTCGACCGGGACGCTGAGCAGCGAACCCGCCGACTCCGGGCCGGGGATCTGCTCCAGGTGGCGGTCCCAGATGACCAGCGCGACGAGCGCGACCACCGTCAGCCAGCGGTACTTGTGCCGGCCCGCGCCGAGCGCCAGCAGCAGGAACAGGCCCGTGTAGGCGATCAGCTCCATCGGCAGCGTCCACAGCGAACCGTTCACCGCGTTCGGCCACGGGTTGTCCACGAAGACGCCGGGCAGCTCGTGCTTGAGGGTGAGCAGGCCCGCGTTGTTGACGATGTAGCCCCAGGTGCCGTGCGCGGCGAAGTACTCGCCGGCCGTCAGGGTGGTGACCAGCGGGCCGATGATCAGCGCCATCGCCAAGGTCACGGTGAGCATCGGCGGCCACAGGCGGAGGACCCGCTTCGCGGCGAACCGCCCCAGGTGGGGGTCGCGGACCCAGCTCTCCGTGATCTGGAAGCCGCTCATCGCGAAGAACCCCATGAGGACGCCTTCGTCGGGCTGCAGCGCCCAGTCCTCGGAGAACAGCAGACCCGTGCCGGCGAGCGGCGAGCTGTGCCCGTAGATCACCGCCAGCGCGCCGATCATGCGGATCCAGGCGAAGCCGTGATGCGGTTCGGCGAACAACTCCGGACGGGTGTGCACGACCCGCGCATCACCCACCCAGATCACCCCATCAAGTCAAGGCCCCCGCCAGCCAGCACAACGCTGCGTAGCCTAGCTGGGGGCGCGGCGGTTCGGGACCCATTACCTCGTAGTGCTCACCACGACCAGAGCAGGCGCTCGATCGTTATCCGGCCGGTGCCCCGCATCCCCCCGAGCGGGTGCCAGAATGGCGATCGATCGCATGTGGGGGCGTTCGCTGAACATTCCGGGAAAGGGCGCATCGTGACCTGGCAAGACGAGCTGCAGAATCTCGACGCCGAACTCGCGGCTGGACGGATTTCCGCCGAGGAGTACCGGCAGCGACGAGACGCCGTGCTCGGCCGGGCCCAGGACGGGCAGAACGGGCCTGCGTCCGGCGGATTCCCGCAGCAGCAGCCCAATCCGCCGTCGGGCGAGCTGCCGCAGCAGCAGCCGGGCACGCCGTCCGGTGGCGTTCCGCAGCAGCAGCCGGGCACGCCGTCCGGCGGATTCCCGCAGCAGCAGCCGGGCACGCCATCCGGCGGATTCCCGCAGCAGCCGCAGCAGGCGAACCCGTTCCCGCCCGCGTTCAGCTGGGGAGATGCCGCCGCGCAGGGCGCGCAGCAGCAGGCCCAGCAGCAGCCGAACCAGCCGCAGCCCGCCGCTTCCGGCGAGGCCACGCAGGTCGTGCCGAACCCGCTCGCGAACGCATCGCAGACGCCGCCCGCGAACGACTCCGAGAGCACCCAGGTCGTCAACCTCAACCAGCAGCAGCCCGTCCAACAGCCCGTCCAGCAGCAGTGGCCGGCGCCGCAGCAGCCGCAGTGGGGTCCGCAGCAGGGTTGGGGCGCGGTCGAGAACACCGGCACCCCGTGGGGCGACGACCTGCCCGGCGGGCCGCCGGAGCACGGCGACGCGTCCTGGATGCGGCAGGGACCCGAGGTGTTCGACAACGCGGGCAAGTCCGGCAAGGGCAAGCTGATCGCCGGGCTGTCCATCGGCGGTGTGCTGGTGGTCGGCCTGGTCGTCGCGCTGATCTTCTACCTCACCAGCGGTGGCGACAGCACGAACAACACCGCCGAGCAGGAGACCACCGAGCAGGCCCCGCCGCCTCCGCCGACCAAGGAACTGCCCGAACCGCCCGCGGCCAACCCCAACCCGCCGGCCAACCCGCAGGACGTGCTGGTCGGTCTGCAGGGCGCGCCGCACCCGTGGAACGGGGCGCTGGACGTGCCGGCGCTGGAGGGCCACAAGGCCGGTCTGCTGCAGCCGAAGCCGGTGCTGGACACCGCGCTCCAGAACGGCCTGTCCGACGGCTGGTTCAACGGGACCGACGGCCCGCCGAAGGTCACGCTGCTCGCGCTGCGGATGCCGAGCCAGGACGCGGCGAAGACCGTGTCGGAGAAGTACATCGACGCGCAGCAGGGCCTGGCCGTCTCGGAGGACCTGTCGTACAAGGGCGTGCAGGTGGTCTCCACCGGCAGCACCTTCCGCACCGCGTACGTGGCGCACGGCTGGGTCGTGATCCTCGACGTGACCGGCGACAACGCCCAGCAGACCTTCAAGTCGGTGCTCGAGCAGCAGCTCGCCCACACCCCGCCGACCGTCCGCGACTGACGAACGAACCGAACGGCCCGTTCACCTCATCTACCGAGGTGAACGGGCCGTTCGCTTCCCAAGTCCACACCGGACGCACCCGGCCTCCCGCAGGTGCCTGACGCAAATTCAATGGAAATCGGACCTCTGATTTCCATTGAAATTGCGGAAGTTCTCCACAGCCAGGACGACCTGTCCACATGCGCCGGTGTGTCGGGACCCGCTGCGCCGGTGTGTCCGCACGTCCGGGTCCCGACACGCC
>NZ_JBEOVY010000388.1:0-6747 GCF_040295745.1 Saccharopolyspora sp. NPDC002686 | reverse complement strand
AGCAGCTCAGGACCCGTGAGTACTTTGGGTCGCTATAGCAACCCAAAACGCTCACGGGTCCTGAGCTGCGGAGATCAGACCCCGGCGAGGGAGACGTCGTCGCGCGTCGTCGCCGGGATGAGCGTGCGGCGGCGCAGCCAGAGGACGGCGGCGAGGACGACGCCCACCGCGCTCGCGGTCAGGAACGACGCCGCCGGGCCGCTGAGCTCGACCAGCTGGCCGCTGACCGACTGGCCGATGGCCGCGCCGAGCGTCACCGAGGTGACCACCCAGCCGAACGCCTCGGTCTCGGTGCCCTCCGGCGCGGCGACCTCGATGGCCATCGAGTGGGCCGTGGACTGCGGCGTGATCAGGCTGCCCGCCACCAGCAGCGCGATGCACAGGCCCCACAGCGTGCCCGGCAGGGCCAGCAGCGTGATCAACCCGGCGAAGCCGAACAGCAGCGCGGGCAGCCGCAGGTGCATCGGACGCGGCCACGGGCGCAGCCCGTAGAGGACGCCCACGACCACCGAGCTGATCGACAGCACGCTCAGCAGCAGACCGCCGACCGTCGGGTAGCCCGCCTCGACCGCCGCAGCCGGCACGCCGACCTCGATGAATCCGATCAGGGTGCCGAAACCCAGCGCGGCGATCGCCACCGTCCGCATGCCCGGGCTGGCGATGGCGCCGAGCAGGCTCGTGCTCCCGGCCGACGGCTCCGGCTGCTGGGCGCGGGCGGCCCGCGTCGAGGCGAAGCCGACGCTGCCCAGCACCATGCACGCCGCGCCGACGACGACGCCGGTCCCCGGCCACGGCATGGCGACCATCAACCCGGCCAGACCCGGCCCGAGGATGAAGAACACCTCCATGCTGATGGCCTCGTAGGAGTACGCGGCGCTGCGCGCGGAACCGGGCGGCAGCAGCTGCGCCCACAGGGCTCGGGAGGCCGGGCCGACCATCGGCTCGCTGGCCCCGACCAGGAACGCCAGCGCCGTCATCAGCGCCACCGGGGCGTGCACCTCGATGACCACGACCTCGATGGTCACCAGCGCCGCGAACACCGCGGACATCACGTACAGCGGCTTCGTCGGCCCGATCCGGTCCATGATCCGGCCCTGCGCGACCGAACCGCAGGCGACGCCGATCAGCGCACCTGCGGAGACGAGGCCGGCGGCGGCGAAGGATCCGGTCTCGCGCTGCACGTAGAGCATCAGGGCGAGGCCGACCATGGCGATCGGCAGGCGGCCCAGCAGCGAGGTGATGACCGGCCCTCGGGCGCCGGGTGCGGTCAGGGCGGTGCGGTAGTCGGCGAGGGACGCGGATTGGGACACGAAAACCAGTATCCCGATACTGGTACGCCAGTACCAACCTGGCGTGGGGTAATTCGCCTCACCAGCGGCAAAAGGGGACTTTTGACCCGATACGCGGTCCGGCGGGGCACGGCACACTTGGAACGTGGCTAGCCGGAACGGGTGAACTCTGCAACCCAGCTCTGGCTAGCTGCGTCCTGGAAGGTGAGAGCACCTTGCTGGCGGCACCGGTCGTCCAGCATCGTCGAGAAAAGCTTTCCTCCGGTGTCGAGGATTCGGGGCCGACGCACTGGAGGATCGGGGGAGCGTGGTTGGTCGTCGGGGGATCAATCACGCACATGTTGGAGGGGCTGGAGCGCCGCGTCGGGGGTGGCGCCCAGCCCCTTCACATGTCCGGGTTCAGTCGCCGCCGCCACCTGAGTCACCGCCGCCGCCCGAGTCGCTGCTGCCACCGGAGTGGCTGCTGCCGCTCGAATCACCGGAATCACTGCTGAAGCTGCTGACCGAGCTTTCCCAGGCGTCGTCGCCCCAGCCGCCGTCGCCGCTGGTGTCCACCGAGCCGCTGCTGCTCGCCCCGGTGACCGGAGCCTGCGTGCCGCGGCGCTTCCGCTCCTGCGCCCGATGAACGGCGATCGCGCCCAGCAGGATCAGCACGGGCACCACGACGTACAAGATCACGTACACACCCCACCCCTCTCGCCAGCTGATCAAGGTCATACCAGGCGAGGCCGACGCAGGGAGGGGAAATCAGGTTTTCCGGGCGCGAAAAAACGCGCGTCGACTGAAGAATCCGGGAAAGCTCCCGGATCCGTCGGCCGACGCGCGTCAGTTCACGCGCGTCTGAGCGCTGCTCAGCGGGCGCGGCGAGCGAGCCGCTCCGGGTCGAGGATGAGCACGCTCTTGCCCTCGAGCCGCAGCCAACCGCGGTGTGCGAAGTCCGCCAGCGCCTTGTTCACGGTCTCCCGAGAAGCGCCGACGTACTGCGCGATCTCTTCCTGCGTCAGGTCGTGGGTGACCCGCAGCAGGCCCGCTTCCTGGCTGCCGAAGCGCTGTGCGAGCTGCAGCAGCGCCTTGGCGACGCGGCCAGGCACGTCGGTGAAGATCAGGTCCGCCAGCATGCCGTTGGTGCGCCGCAAGCGGCGGGCCACCACGCGGAGCAGCTGCTCGGCGATCTCCGGACGCGTGCTGATCCACTGCCGCAGAGCCGAGCGGTCCATGCTCAGCGCGCGGACCTCGGTCACCGTGGTCGCCGTAGACGTCCGCGGGCCGGGGTCGAAGATGGACAGCTCGCCGAACATGTCCGACGGTCCCATGATCGCCAGCAGGTTCTCCCTGCCGTCGGGGGACTTGCGCCCGAGCTTCACCTTGCCGGACTGAATGATGTAGAGCCGGTCACCCGGCTCGCCCTCGGCGAAGATCACGTGCCCGCGCGGGAACTCGACTGGTTCCAGCGACTGTGCCAGGGCCTCCGCCGCGGCCGGCTCCACTCCTTGGAAGATGCCGGCCCGGGCCAGGGTCTCGTCCACCTCGTCCCTCCATGTTGAGACGCGGCGGCTTGCTGTGGTGCCGGACCCGCGTGCGCGCGTCTGGCGGTGTGCCGCCGATCACTACCAGCAATTCTAAGACTGGTCGCGCGAACGGCGAGTACGCAGCCTACCGGCGCGTCCCACCCTGCGAAGCTGGAACAACTCCAGCGCTCGTCCAATACCTTGCCGGAACAGCGCCCGAACCTCGTCGGGACGGGCGTTCTCCAGCAGCTCTTCCACCTCGTTCTCCTGCACCGCCACGTGCCGCAGGCGGGCCTCCACACGCTCCATGAAGAGCGTGAAGAACATGATCACGAGCGGCACGACGATGACGAACCAGGCAGCCACCATGATTTACATCCTCACGCATGCCGTCGAGCTGGGTGCAACCGGGGTGGGGTTGCCCGGGTGGCGTGATGGTACGGCCACCGTTCGCGTTCGCCCGATCCGTAGTCTGGTGGGGTGTCGGATCAGGCTCGAACCAAGAAGACCAAGTCCCGTGCGGGGGGTGAAACCCGGCTGGGCCTGGTGAGGCGAGCTCGCCGGATGCAGCGCGCCCTCGGCGAAGGATATCCGGACGCGCACTGCGAACTGGACTTCGACACGCCGCTGGAGCTCGCGGTGGCCACGATCTTGTCGGCGCAGTGCACCGACAAGAGGGTCAACGAGGTCACCCCGGCGCTGTTCGCGAAGTACCCGACGGCCGCCGACTACGCGGGCGCCGACCGCACCGAGCTCGAGGAGATGATCCGCTCCACCGGCTTCTACCGGAACAAGGCGGCCTCCCTGATGGGCCTGGGCGCGGCGCTGGTCGAGCAGTACGGCGGCGAGGTGCCCGCCAAGCTCGAGCAGCTGGTGAAGCTGCCCGGGATCGGCCGCAAGACGGCCAACGTGATCCTGGGCAACGCCTTCGACGTGCCGGGCATCACGGTGGACACCCACTTCGGCCGGCTGGTCCGCCGCTGGGGCTGGACCGCGGAGGAGGACCCGGTCAAGGTCGAGCACGCGATCGGCGAGCTCATCCCGCGCAAGGAGTGGACGATGCTCTCGCACCGGGTGATCTTCCACGGCCGCCGCGTCTGCCACTCCCGCAAACCGGCCTGCGGCGCGTGCCTGCTGGCCAAGGACTGCCCGTCGTACGGGGCCGGACCGACCGAACCGGACGTCGCGGCGAAGCTGGTGCGCGGCCCGGAGGCGCCGCGGCTGCTGGAGCTGGCCGGGGTGGCCGAAGAAGTCCCGGCGAGCACCATCGCGCAGGCCGCGGCCAAGGAGCCGGTGGCGTGAACCTGCGCGCCTACCGGAACGAGATCCGCTGGACGATCGTGGTGCTGGTGCTCGCCGTGCTGGGCGTGGTCGCGCTCTGGCCGCGCGACGCCGAGCAGCAGCCGACCGCGACGAACGCACCCGCCCCGCCACCCGCGGCGAAGCCGGTCGATCCGCAGCAGCGCGCCGCCGCGGCGCTCGAGCCCTGCCCGACGGGCGAAGGAGGTCCGGCGCAGCTGGCCGGGATCACCGGCAGCTGCCAGGCCGACGGCAAGCCGGTCGACGTCGGCTCGGCCGTCGCCGGGGAGCCGACGCTGATCAACGTGTGGGCCACCTGGTGCGGGCCGTGCCGCACCGAGCTCCCCGCGCTCCAGGCCTACGCCGAGCAGCCGGGCGCGATCCGGGTGCTCGGGGTCCAGGTGCAGAGCGATCCCGCTGATGGTCTTGACCTGCTCACCGAACTCCGCGTTCACTTCCCCAACGTGCATGACGGCGACAACCGCATCCGGGCCGCGCTCAAGGCGCCCACCGTGCTCCCGATCAGTTACGTGGTGACCGGCACCGGGGAGGTCCGCCGCATCGACCCACCGGTCGCGTTCGAGACGCCGGACGAAGTCCGCGCCGCCGTCGAGCGCACCCTGGGGCGGCAGTGAGCGGCCACCTGCTCGTCGACCCCGCTGAGCTGCCCGAATGGTTGCGGCCGCTGGTCGAACGGGCCGCCGAGCTGGACCCCGGGCACTTCGGCTGGCCGCGCGAGAACCCACCGGCCGACGCCCGGCCCGCCGCCGTCCTGATCCTCTTCGGAGAGGGCGCGGACGGCCCGGACGTGCTGCTGCTGCGCCGGGCCGACGGGTTGAACTCGCACCCGGGCCAGGTTGCTTTCCCCGGCGGCTCGCTCGACGATGTCGATCGAGGACCGGTCGACGCCGCACTCCGCGAAGCCGTCGAGGAAGTGGGGCTGCGGCCGGAGGGCGTCCGTCCACTGGTGACGCTGCCCGAACTGCACGTCCCGCACAGCGGGTTCCGGGTGACCCCGGTGCTCGCGCACTGGGCCGAGCCCTCGCCGGTCTCGCCGGTCGATCCCGGTGAGACCGCCGCGGTGGCGCGGGTGCCGATCTCCTGGCTGACCGACCCGGCCAACCGGCTGCGGGTCGAGCTGACCGGGCGGCACGCGAGCCCCGCGTTCCTGGTGCCCGGCATGTTGGTGTGGGGTTTCACCGGTGGACTGCTGTCCGGGCTGCTCGACCTCGCGGGGTGGGCGCAGCGCTGGAACCGAGGCGATGTGCGGGAGCTCGACGAGGCATGGCGGGCCGCGGAGGAAGCCGAGGACATCGGCTTCGGTCGAACTTGACCGGTCTGAGACCGTGGTGCGGTCTGATCGCCGGGGTGGAGGGGTGAGCGGGTGAACTGGGTCGACCTGCTGGTGGTGCTGCTGGCACTGCTCGCCGCGGTCTCAGGGGCGCGGAGCGGCCTGGTTACTGCGTTCTTCTCGTTCTTGGGCGTGTTCGTCGGCGCGGTGGTCGGCCTGAAGGTGGCTCCGCTGCTGCTGGACCGGCTGGACAGCCCGATCGCCCGCCTCGGCTTCGGCGTCGGGATCGTGGTGCTGCTGGTCGCCTTCGGCGAGACCTTCGGCATGTGGGCCGGGCGCGAACTGCGCGACCGGATCCACTCCCGCCGGCTGACCAAGATGGACAACGCGCTGGGCGCGGTGCTGCAGTTCGTGGCGGTCCTGGTGGTGGCGTGGCTGGTCGCGCTGCCGTTCACCTCGGCGTCCGCGCTGCCCGGCCTGGCCTCGGCGATCAGCCGGTCGCAGGTGCTCAGCGGGGTCAACTCGGTGATGCCGAACTCGGCGCGGCAACTGCCCGGCGACCTGCGCGAAATGCTCGGTGTGTCGGGATTCCCGCAGGCCCTGGAGCCGTTCTCGCAGACCCCGGTGGCCGAGATCGCGCCGCCGGACCAGGCGCTGGCCGACAGCCCGGTGGTGCGCGAATCGCGGACCAGCGTGGTGAAGGTCCGGGGTCGTGCGTCGTCCTGCGCGCGGGCGCTGGAGGGCACCGGTTTCGTGATCGCGCCGCACCGGGTGATGACCAACGCGCACGTCGTCGCGGGCACCGACCGGGTGGCGATCGAGATCGGTCGCGGCCAGTTCGACGCCGACGTCGTCATGTACAAGCCGGACGTGGACGTCGCGATCCTGTCGGTGCCGGACCTGGACGCGGACGCGATGACGTTCGCGCCGGGCGAGCAGCAGCCGGGCAACGACGTGATCGCCCTGGGCTACCCGCTGGACGGTCCGTACACGGCGTCGGCGGGCCGCATCCGGGAGCGGATCAAGCTGCGCGGTCCGGACATCTACGAGGCGCAGACGGTGGTCCGCGACGTGTACACGGTGCGCGGCAAGGTGCAGAGCGGTAACTCCGGCGGACCGCTGATCGACCCGAGCGGCAAGGTGGTCGGCGTGGTCTTCGGCGCGGCGGTCGACGACCCGGAAACGGGCTTCGCCCTCACCGCGGCCGAGGTCGCCGACGAGGTCGAGGCGGCACCCCGCCTCACCACCCCGGTCTCCACCGGCAACTGCACGAGCTGACCCCAGCCCCACCGCGCACCCGTTCCACCGGGATCGACGCAAATTCCATTGAAATCGGAGGTCCGATTTCAATGGAATTTGC
>NZ_JBEOVY010000387.1:0-6760 GCF_040295745.1 Saccharopolyspora sp. NPDC002686 | reverse complement strand
GTCGGCGTGTCGGGATCTGACACGCCGACGGGACGCAAATTCCATTGAAATTGGACGTGCGATTTCAATGGAATTTTGATCCTGGTCGGTGACCACCTGCAGCACCGGCGCGCGCGACGAGGGGTTGGGATCGCACTCAGGCGATGAGGCGTTGGACCACTCCGTCGGCGAGGAGGCGGCCTCGGCCGGTAAGGACGCAGCGGCCCGCGGTGAGGGCTTCCCGGTCGAGGAGGCCGTCGGTCACCGCCTGCTTCGCCGCGAGGACTCCGGATTCGTCCAGGGCCTCGATCGAAAGGCCTTCCGCCACGCGGAGTTCCAGCATGACCCGCTCGATGCGCTGGTCCTCGGCGCTCAGCCGCTCGCGGCCCGCCGCCGGCGAGTTGCCCTCCGCCAGCTGGGACGCGTAGCGGGCCGGGTGCTTGACGTTCCACCAGCGGACTCCGCCGACGTGGCTGTGCGCGCCGGGACCGGCGCCCCACCAGTCCCCGCCCTGCCAGTAGCCGAGGTTGTGGCGGCAGGCCGCCTCCTCGTCGCTGGCCCAGTTCGACACCTCGTACCAGGTCAGGCCCACCTCGGCGAGGGTCCGGTCGATCAGCTCGTAGCGGTCGGCGAGCACGTCGTCGTCGGGCATCGGCAGTTCGCCGCGGCGGACCTTGCGGGCCATCGCCGTGCCGTCCTCCACGATCAGCGCGTAGGCCGAGACGTGGTCCACGCCGGTGCTCAGCACCGCTTCCAGCGAGCGGCGCAGGTCGTCGTCGGTCTCCCCCGGCGTGCCGTAGATCAGGTCCAAGTTGACGTGCTCGAACCCGGCCGCGCGCGCCTCTCGGGCCGCCGCCACCGCGCGGCCCGGGGTGTGCCGCCGCTCCAGGACCCGCAGCACGTGCTCGGCGGCCGACTGCATGCCCAGCGACACCCGCGTGTACCCGGCGTCGCGGATCGCGGCGAAGAACTCCGGCGAGGTCGACTCGGGGTTGGACTCGGTGGTGACCTCCGCCTCATCCGCCAGGCCGAACGTGGCGCGGATCGCGTCCACGACCTCGCCCAGGCGCTGCGCTCCGAGCAGCGACGGCGTGCCGCCTCCGACGAACACCGTCTGCGCCTGCGGCACCGGCGCACCGCCCTGCGCGAGCACCCGCGAACCCAGCTCCAGCTCGGCCTTCAGACCGTCCAGCCAGCTGCCGAAACCGGCGGAAGAGCCCAGCTCATCGGCGGTGTAGGTGTTGAAGTCGCAGTACCCGCAGCGGGTGGCGCAGAACGGCACGTGGACGTACACCCCGAAGGGCCGCGAACCGAGTCCGGTCAGGGCCTCGGGCGGCAGGGTTCCATCGGCCGGCGCGGGTTCGCCGGTGGGCAGCTGAGCAGGCACAGCACCACTGTCTCACCATTCGGATGGCCCTGGACCGGCTGGTGGGCGCGTGGCACGCTCCTTCACATGGGCGCAACCTTGCCGACGCTTTTGCTGGTCGCCCGCCGCTACGTGGACCTGCGGCGGGTCTCCAGCTGTTTGTGCCGCGCTACGGGTTGATCCCGCGCTGCTGCATTGTCCAGTCGGCGCCGGGGGCGCCGAGCAGTGCGATCCGTCACCGACGGGGTTCCACGCGGCGTCACCGCGCCTGAATCCCGGAGGTCGGACATGGTCCCCCCGACGGAAGCCGCCCCTCGCCCAGCCCGGAAGCGCAAGACGCGCGGCGAAGGCCAGTGGGCGCTCGGCTACCGCGAGCCGCTCAACGCCAACGAGCGGTCCAAGAAGGACGACAACCCGCTCAACGTCCGGCAGCGCATCGAGACGATCTACGCCCACGGCGGCTTCGACTCGATCGACCCGGCCGACCTGCGGGGTCGTTTCCGCTGGTGGGGTCTCTACACCCAGCGCGCACCGGGCATCCCGGGCGCGCGCACCGGCACGATCGAGCCCGAGGAGCTCGACGACCGCTACTTCATGCTGCGGGTGCGCATCGACGGCGGTGCGCTGACCACCGAGCAGCTGCGCACCATCGGCGAGATCTCGCAGACCTACGCCCGCGACACCGCCGACATCACCGACCGGCAGAACGTCCAGCTGCACTGGGTGCGGGTGGAGGACGTGCCGACGATCTGGCAGAAGCTGGAGTCCGTCGGGCTGTCCACCACCGAGGCGTGCGGCGACTGCCCGCGCGTGGTGCTGGGTTCGCCGGTGGCCGGGATCGCCGCCGACGAGATCATCGACGCCACCCCGGCGATCGAGGAGATCACCGAGAAGTTCATCGGCGACCGGTCGCTGTCGAACCTGCCGCGCAAGTTCAAGTCGGCGATCAGCGGTTCGCCGCGTTGGGACACGGTTCCGGAGATCAACGACATCTCGCTGGTCGGCGTGGAGCACCCGGAGCACGGCCCCGGTTTCGACCTGTGGGTCGGCGGCGGCCTGTCGACCAACCCGAAGCTGGCCGTGCGCCTCGGTGCCTGGGTGCCGCTGGGCGAGGTCGCCGAGGTGTGGCACGCGGTGGTGCAGATCTTCCGCGACTACGGCTACCGGCGGCTGCGTCACCGCGCCCGGTTGAAGTTCCTGCTCAACGACTGGGGCCCGGAGAAGTTCCGCCAGGTGCTGGAGGACGAGTACCTGGACCGCAAGCTGATCGACGGTCCCGCACCGAAGACGCCGACCGGCGCGCGCGACCACATCGGCGTGCACCCGCAGGTCGACGGGAACTTCTACGTCGGGGTGAAGTCCGAGGCCGGGCGGGTCAGCGGCTCGACGCTGATGGAGGTGGCCAAGGCCGCCGAGCGCGCCGGCTCGCGGCGAGTTCGCACCACCGTGGAGCAGAACCTGCTCGTGCTGGACGTGGCGCGGTCCGAAGTGGACGGACTGGTGTCGGACCTGGCCGAGCTGGGCCTGCAGGCCGACCCGTCGCCGTGGCGGCGCAGCGTGATCGCCTGCACCGGCATCGAGTTCTGCAAGCTGGCCATCGTCGAGACCAAGCAGCGGGCGATCGCCCTGGTCCACGACTTGGAGAAGCGGCTGGCCGACATCCAGGGCGACATCGCCGACCCGGTGACGATCAACCTCAACGGCTGCCCGAACGCCTGCGCCCGCACCCAGGTCGCCGACATCGGCTTGAAGGGCCAGATGGTGCCCGACGGCGACGGCAACCCGGTGGAGGGCTTCCAGGTGCACCTGGGCGGTGGGCTCGGCATCGACGCCGGGTTCGGCCGCAAGATCCGCGGTCACAAGGTCACCTCCGCCGAGCTCGGCGACTACGTGGAGCGCCTGGTCCGCCACTACCTGGAGCAGCGCGGCGAGGGCGAGCGGTTCGCGCAGTGGGTCGCCCGCGCCGACGAGGACGACCTCAAATGAGCCGGGCGGCACCGTTCTACTGCCCGTACTGCGGCGAAGAGGACCTGGCGCCCGAAGCCGAACCGGCCGGGGCGTGGAAGTGCTTGTCGTGCCTGCGGGTCTTCGCGGTGCGGCTCGTCGGGTTGGCCTTGGGAGAGGAACAGCGATGACCACCACGAACATCGGCACCCGGCGCAGCGACGAGGAGCTGCGGGCGCTGGTCGAGGAAGCCGCCCCGCGACTGGCCGGGGCCAGCGCCGAGGAAGCGCTGCGCTGGGCCGCGGAGAACTTCGGCGACGGGCTGATCGTCGCGTCGAACATGCAGGACGCGGTGCTGGTCGACCTGGCGGCCAAGGCGAAACCGGGCGTGGACGTCCTGTTCCTGGAGACGGGCTACCACTTCGCCGAGACCATCGGCACCCGCGACGCGGTGGCGCAGGTCTACGACGTCACCATCGTCGACGCTCTCCCGGCGCAGACGGTCGCCGAGCAGGACGCCGCTGAGGGCCCGCGGCTCTACGAGCGGGACCCGAACCGCTGCTGCTTCCTGCGCAAGGTGGTGCCGCTGCGCAACACCCTGGCCCGCTACGAGGCGTGGGTGACGGGTGTGCGGCGGGTGGAGGCGCCGACGCGCGCGAACACCCCGATCGTCACCTGGGACGAGCGCAACGGGCTGGTCAAGATCAACCCGCTGGCGGCGTGGTCGGACGAGGAGATGCAGCAGTACATCGACGAGCACGGCGTGCTGGTGAACCCGCTGGTCGCGGCCGGATACCCGTCGATCGGCTGCCAACCGTGCACCGCCAAACCCGCCCCGGGCGCGGACCCGCGCAGCGGCCGGTGGGCGGGCAGCGCCAAAACCGAGTGCGGACTGCACGGCTGAGACCCCTGGGAGAGGACATGACTGCAATCGACCTGCCGGCCGAGCCGCTGACCGACGCACCGCCGCAGGTGGACAACCTCGACGCGCTGGAGTCCGAGGCGATCCACATCTTCCGCGAGGTCGCCGGGGAGTTCGACCGGCCGGTGATCCTGTTCTCCGGCGGCAAGGACTCCACGGTGCTGGTGCACCTGGCGCTCAAGGCGTTCCGGCCCGCACCGGTGCCGTTCCCGCTGCTGCACGTCGACACCGGGCACAACTTCCCGGAGGTGCTGGCGTTCCGCGACGAGATCGCGGCCCGGCACGACCTGCGGCTGGTGGTGGCGTCGGTGCAGGACTACATCGACGACGGTCGTCTGGAGGAGCGCGCGGACGGCACCCGCAACCCGCTGCAGACCACGCCGCTGCTGGACGCCATCGGCGACAACCGGTTCGACGCGGTGTTCGGCGGCGGTCGCCGCGACGAGGAGCGGGCCCGCGCCAAGGAGCGGATCTTCAGCCTGCGCAACGCCTTCGGCCAGTGGGACCCGCGCCGCCAGCGCCCCGAGCTGTGGAACCTCTACAACGGACGGCACCGTCCGGGCGAGCACGTACGGGTGTTCCCGCTGTCGAACTGGACCGAGCTGGACATCTGGCGCTACATCCAGCGGGAGAAGATCGAGCTGCCGGACATCTACTACGCGCACCGCCGCGAGGTCTACCAGCGCGACGGCATGTGGCTGACCTCCGGCCCGTGGGGCGGTCCGCGCGACGGCGAAGTGCCGTCGCTGAAGACGGTCCGCTACCGCACGGTCGGCGACGGATCCTGCACCGGCGCAGTGGAATCCGAGGCGTACACGGTGGACGACGTCATCGCCGAGGTCGCGGCCAGCCGCCTGACCGAGCGCGGCGCCACCCGCGCGGACGACCGCATCTCGGAAGCAGCGATGGAAGACCGCAAGCGCGAGGGCTACTTCTGATGTCGTGAGCGTTTCGGGGCGCTGCGGCACCCCGAAACGCTCACGACCCCACTCCCCGAGCCGAACCACCAGGAATGGGTTCCCGAATGACCGAGACGACCACCCGCACCGCGCCGGACAGCGGCACCGAGGTGACTTTGCCGGTGCAGACCGACTTGCTGCGGTTGGCCACCGCCGGATCCGTTGACGACGGCAAGAGCACCCTGGTCGGACGGCTGCTGCACGACACCAAGTCGGTGCTGGCCGACCAGCTGGACGCCGTGCACCGCGCCAGCGCCGACCGCGGCCTGGCGACGCCGGACCTGTCGCTGCTGGTCGACGGCCTGCGCGCGGAGCGCGAGCAGGGCATCACCATCGACGTCGCCTACCGCTACTTCGCCACCCCGAAGCGCACCTTCGTGCTGGCCGACACCCCCGGACACGTGCAGTACACCCGCAACACCGTCACAGGTGCCTCGACGGCGCAGCTGGCGGTGCTGCTGGTGGACGCGCGCAAGGGCGTCATCGAGCAGACCCGGCGGCACGCGGCGGTGCTGGCGCTGCTGGGCGTGCCGCAGCTGGTGCTGGCGGTCAACAAGATCGACATGGTCGACTTCGACGAAGCGGTGTTCACCCGCATCGCCGCCGAGTTCGCCGAGCACGCCCGCGCGCTGGGCTACCGCGACGAGTCCGTGGTGACCATCCCGGTGTCCGCGCTGCTCGGCGACAACGTGGTGGAGCGTTCGGCGAACACGCCCTGGTACGACGGCCCGTCGCTGCTGGAGCACTTGGAGAGCGTGCCGGTGGCGCCGGACCCGCACGACGCGCCGTTCCGCCTGCCGGTGCAGTACGTGATCCGCCCGCGCACCGCCGAGCACCCGGACTACCGGGGTTACGCGGGCCAGGTGGCGGCCGGGATCGTCGCCGAGGGCGACGAGGTCGTGGTGCTCCCGGCCGGGGTGCGCACGCGCGTGTCCAAGGTGGACACACCGAACGGCGCGAAGCCCAGTGCCGCGGCGGGTCATTCGGTCACGCTGCTTCTGGCTGATGACGTGGACATCTCACGCGGTGACCTGATCGCCGCCGCCGACTCCGCCCCGGAGTTGACCGACGAGCTCGACGCCACGGTGTGCTGGCTGGCCGAGAAGCCGCTGAAGGCGGGTGCGAAGGTGCTGGTGAAGCACGGTACTCGCACGGTGCAGGCCATCGTCACCGAGCTGTCGGCCCGCTTCGACGAGCAGCAGCTGTCCAGTGTGGATGGTCCGGATGCGTTGCAGCTCAACGAGATCGGCCGGGTGCAGCTGCGCACCGCGGAGCGGCTGCCGGTGGACGCCTACGCGGCCAGCCGCCGCACCGGCTCGTTCCTGGTGATCGACCCCGCCGACGGAACCACGCTGGCCGCGGGCCTGATCGGGGTGCCGCTGGCGCCGTTCGCGGCGGAATGACCATGGCGGCACCTCTGGTGGCAGTCGCCCACGGCAGCCGGGACCCGCGTTCGGCCGCGACCATCCACGCCCTGCTGGACGTGGTGCGCGAGCTGCGCCCGGACCTCGACGTAATTCGGGCGTGAGACACCCGTGGAAGTCAATCGATCCGACCGAAGGAGGCTCCTCGTGAGCCCTGGACCGTCCG
>NZ_JBEOVY010000386.1:0-6764 GCF_040295745.1 Saccharopolyspora sp. NPDC002686 | reverse complement strand
GCAAATTCAATGGAAATCGGACCTTCGATTTCCATTGAACTTGCGCGATCACCGGGGCAGGGGAGGTGGCGGTGGTGCGGAATTCTCAATCGTGCCAAGGACAAACGGAGTTGATCAACCGGAAGGTGAGGGCTCCTGCGGGTGGGTACGATCGTGGCTGCTGGCCGCGTGCTTCCCGTATTCCCCCTCGGGAGCGCGCGGCCGGCTCGGTTCTTCGGCGCGTCGTGCCGGTTCACCCGTGGTGCTCGCGCGGTCACGCAGCCGCACATCCGCCGCGGACGGTCCGGATCCACGCGAGGTTGCTGTGATCGTGCTCATCCGCCGGTCCGATTCGTTCATGTACGGTGGGCGAATCGTCGCGTCGGGGGTGAACGAGACGAACACGTGCAGCCCGGACGAGTCGAGCACAACAAGAGGCCATGCCGAAGATCATCGATCATGACCAGCGACGTCGGGAGATCGTCGAGGTCGCCAAGAAGCTCATCATCGAAGGCGGGTTCGAAGCCGCCACCATGCGCAGCATCGTCGCTGCGGCGGGCTACGCCAACGGTGCGCTCAAGAGGTACTTCCCCAGCAAGGACAGCATCATCGCGGCCACCTTCCAGAGCGCGCTGGCCGAGATGGGCGACCGGATCCGCGAGCAGGGCCCGGAACCCGACGAGCCGGTCGCGGCCCTGCGCCGCTACGTCGAGGCTGTGATGCCGCTCGACAAGTACCGGATCGACGCGGCCCGGATCCTGCTGGCGCTGTGGGAGCACTCGGTGTCCAACGCCGAGCTGGCCGAGCTCTACCGCGATCACCTGCGGACCTGGCGCGGCCGGTTGGCGGAGCTCATCGCCGCGGCGCGCGGCAAGGGCGAACCGGTCGACGCGCCCGCAGTCACCGCGCTGGCCGGGGAGGTCATCAACGCCTCCATCGGCGCGAACGTGACCTGCCTGATGTACCCCGACGGTGCCCTGGTTCCGGAGCACCGCGCCTACGTCGACCGCTTCATGCGCCGCATCGCCGACTGAGCACCTGCCGCCCGGGCCGGGTTTTCCCGAATTTCCCCGGAATCGGGAATCCCGGCCCGGGTGCGGCGTCCACATCGGACTCCGTTGGTCAGGGGTGCCAGGTCGGGGTGCGGCCGGTCAGGGCGACGAGCCGATCCAGCGCCGGGGCGTCCGCGGCGACCTCGACGGGCTTGCCGAACGGGCTGTCCGGGCCGGGGTTCTCCGCGGCCGGGCCGACGAACTCCAGGCACGCGGCCAGGGATTCCTCGTCGCAGGTGAACGGTTGCCCGGTGGCCTTCGCGAGGTCCCAGCCGTGCACCACGAGCTCGTCGAGCGCGACGAGTCCCGCCACCGCGCCGGGCAGCTCGATGCCGCCGGCTTGCGTCATGCCCTCCCAGGCCGCTGGATCTTCCCAGGCCTTCGCCAGCGCCGTCAGCTGCTCGGGCAGCAGGGTGCGCCAGTCGGCGGGGAGGCGGGACGCGTCCCCGGACGGTCCTTGCCCGGTCAGCGAGCGGTCCTTCGCCGCGGCGGCGGTGAACGCCAGGCTCAGGCCGCTGATGTGGTCGATCAGGTCGCCGGCGGTGTACTCCGAGCACGGTGTCGGAGCGGTGAGCTGGGCATCGGTGACGTTGGCCAGCAGCTCGGCCATCCGGTCGGCGGCCGGTTTCAGAGCGGGCATCGTGGAGCTCCTCTCGCGGGATGTGCACCGGTGCAGACCAGCGCGCACCACCGAACTCATCGGTGTGCGGCAGGTCGGTTACCGTTCTGTCGGCTTTATTCGCATGGTGAACGAACGAGGGCGGGATGTCTGAACCGAACAGGACCAAGTACGTGTTGATCCTGGGCGGGTTGTCCGCGTTCGGGCCGTTGTCCATCGACATGTACCTGCCGGCCTTCCCGGAGATCGCCGCCGAGCTGGGCACCGGGGCCTCGCAGGTCCAGCTGTCCTTGACGGCCTGCACCCTCGGGCTCGCGCTGGGCCAGCTGGTCGCCGGGCCGCTCTCGGACACCTACGGCAGGCGGCGTCCGCTGCTGGTCGGGCTGGTGGTGTTCACGCTCGCCTCGCTGCTGTGCGCCATCGCGCCCTCCGCGTACGCGCTGGCCGGGTTGCGGCTGGTCCAGGGCTTGGGAGGGGCCGCAGGGATCGTCATCGCGCGGGCCGTGGTGCGCGACATGTACTCCGGCGTGGCGATGGCCCGGTTCTTCTCGCTGCTCATGCTGGTCAACGGGCTGGCGCCGATCCTCGCGCCGCTCATCGGCGGGCAGCTGCTGCGCGTGACCTCGTGGCGCGGGGTGTTCCTCGCGCTCGGCCTGATCGGGGCTCTGCTGCTGGCCGCGACCGCGTTCGGCGTGCACGAGACGCTGCCCGCGGAGTCCCGGCGAGCCGGCAACCTGGGCGAAACGCTGCGCACCTTCCGGGCGCTGCTCGGCGACCGGGTGTTCGTCGCGTACTCGCTGTCGGCCGCGCTGGCGTTCGCGGCGATGTTCGCCTACATCTCGGGCTCGTCGTTCGTGCTGCAGGACGTTTTCGGCATGTCACCGCAGGCGTTCAGCCTGGTCTTCGGGATCAACTCGCTGGGCATCGTCCTCGTCGGACAGCTCAACGCGCGTCTGGTCGACCGCGCCGAACCCCGCCGCCTGCTGGCCGTCGGCCTGGGCGTCAACGCGCTCGGCGGGGTCTCGGTAGCGGTGTCCGCGCTGGTCGGGGCTGGGCTGATCGGTCTGCTCCCGGCGTTGTTCCTGGTCGCGTCCAGCATCGGCATGGTCTCGCCGAACGCCACGGCGCTGGCGCTGTCCGGGAATCCCGAGACCGCGGGCAGCGCTTCGGCGCTGCTCGGCGTGATGCAGTTCTCGGCCGGAGCGCTGGCCGCTCCGCTGGTCGGTTCGGCGGGCACCGGCACGGCGCTGCCGATGGGCCTGGTGATGGGGGCGTTGTCGCTGGCCGCGGTGCTGGTCTTCGTCGTGCTGGCCCGTCCCGCGCCGCGAGCGGACAAATGACGTGCGGCTTCGGCTCCCGGTTTGACAAGGTGGGGACCATGAACGATTCACCCGCGGCGGAGTGGACCACCACACCGATCACGGCGGACGTCCTGCGCGGCGCGCTCGACCTGGAGCGCACCGAACGCGGTGTCCTGCCGCACCGGCTTCCCGCGAAGGCCCGCGCGCAGAGCTCCGACGGGCAACTGGCCATGGTCGAATCCCAGCCGTCCGGGGTGCGGTTGGCCTTCCGGACGGCGGCGACCGCCGTCGAGCTGGACGTGCTGCCCACCAAGACGGTCTACCGCGGTGCCCAGACGCTGCCCGGTAACGCCTACGACCTGCTCGTCGACGGCCGCCTCGCCGGACGGGCCACTGCGGACGGCGGCAACGTCCTGACCATCGACATGGCCGCGGGCACCATGACCACCGAGTCGGGTCCGGTCGCCACCGTCCGGTTCACCGACCTCGCGGCCGAGGAGAAGGACGTCGAGATCTGGCTGCCGTACCGGGAGGTCACCGAACTCGTCGCGCTGCGCACCGACGCACCCGTCGAGCCGGTCCCGGACCGGGGCCGCCGGGTGTGGCTGCACCACGGCAGCTCCATCAGCCACGGTTCGAACGCGGAGAGCTCGACCACGACGTGGCCCGCGCTGGCCGCGGCCACCGGTGACGTGGAGCTGATCAACCTCGGGCTGGGCGGCAGCGCTCTGCTCGACCCGTTCACCGCCCGCGCGCTGCGCGACACCCCGGCGGACCTGATCAGCGTCAAGATCGGCATCAACGTCGTCAACGCCGACCTGATGCGCCTGCGCGCTTTCGGCCCGGCGGTCCACGGCTTCCTCGACACCATCCGCGAGGGGCATCCGACCACGCCGCTGCTGGTGATCTCGCCGATCCTGTGCCCGATCCACGAGGACACCCCGGGCCCCGGCGCGCCGGTGTTCGACGACGGGGTGGTGCGCTTCCGGGCCACCGGCGACCCGGCGGAGCGCGCGGCCGGGAAGCTGACGCTCACCGTCATCCGCGAGGAGCTCGCCCGCATCACCGCAGCTCGGGCGGCCGACGACCCGAACCTGCACCACCTCGACGGGCGAGAGCTCTACGGCGAGGACGACTTCGCGGAACTCCCGCTGCCCGACGCCCTGCACCCGGATGCCGCCACCCACCGCCGCATCGCCGAGCGCTTCGCGAAGCACGCCTTCGGCGCCGAAGGCCCGTTCGCCTGAACCGGCCGGGTCACACCGGTTGGTGGGCCCAGGCGAGGACTTCCCGGCAGGTGTCGATCAGTCGCTGGCGCAGGACCCCGGCTTCGGTGGCGAAGTCGCGCTGGCGGCGGACGTAGTCCGCGCGGCCCTCGGGAGTCTCGATCCGGACCGGCTCGTAGCCGAGTTCGCGCAGATCGTAGGGGCTGGCGCGCATGTCGAGCTCGCGGACGCGCACGGCCAGCTCAAAGCAGTCCGCGACCAGCTCGGCGGGCACGAACGGGTCCAGCTTGTAGCACCACTTGAACAAGTCCATGTTCGCGTGCAGGCACCCCGGCTGTTCCAGCTGGACCTGGTCGGTGCGCTCCGGTTGGAGGGTGTTGAGCGGGCGGGCCGGCGGGGTGAAGAAGCGGAACGCGTCGTAGTGCGTGCAGTTGACCTGCATCGAGTCCACGACCTCGTCGGTGCCGTCGTGCCCGAGCCGCAGCGGCCAGCCGGTGTGGCGGACGTCGGCCGGTCGGGTGCGGTAGACCATGGCCCACTCGTGCAGCCCGAAGCAGCCCAGCCGGGCCTTGCGGGAAGCGGTGGCGCTGAGCAGGCCGAGCACGAATTCCGCGGTGCTGCGCCGCTTTTCGGTGAACGCTGCCGGATCGAGCGCGACGCCTTGAGCCGTTTCGACGAAACCGCGCCGCGCCAGGAACTCCTCGCCACCGGCCAGGGTGACGCCCACACCGGGCTGCCAGCGCTCCAGCCGCGCCGGGCGGAAACTGTAGTAGGTGAAGAGGAAGTCCAGCACCGGGTGCTTGCGGTGCTCGTGCTGGCGCTCGCGGTGCGGGTGGGTCCACTGGGCGACGCGTTCGCGGTGGGCGGCCTGCCGGGCCCGCCACTGGTCTTCGGACAGCACGGTCATCGCCGGTCAAGGGTAGTCGGGGTCGCCTCAGCGGTGGAAGCGCACCCAGTCCAGGTCCATGAAGGGGGTGGGGTCCTCGGAGATGACCGACAGGTTCACCGTCTGCTGCCCGTTCAGCGGGCGCAGCAGGTTGACCGGAACCACCTTCCAGCCAGTGCCGCGGTTCGAGTTCACCGGGATCTTGGCGATCAGCTCACCGGATGGCCCGCCCAGCCGGAGCTCGATCTTGCCCTTGATCTCGTCGGAGCTGACGCGCAGCCTGGCGGAGACCTGGGTGGCCGTAGCGGAGTCGAAATCGACGTTGTCGAAGGTGAGCGAGGACCCGTCCTTCATCTGACTGGCGAATTGGACGGTCCCGCCCTCACCGCGCTCGGTGCCGAGTGAGCCGGCGTTGCTGCCGGAGGTCGCGCGCTCGGCCTCGAGCGCGCCGAAGGGGCTGTCGTCGGGGAACGGGGTGGACTGCGAAATGGGAGTCCGCCCGGGAACGCCTGCGGGGATCGGCTCACCGGCGCGCCCGAGGAAGTATCCGCCGGTCGCCGCGCCGATCGCGAGCACCGCGGCCGCGCCGAGCACGATCGTGGTGCGAGTCCTGGAGCGTTTCGCGGCCTGCACCGGTGTGGTGGTCTGGTCGGACGGGGGAGCGGTGGGGGAGATCGGGCGGGGCGGTTCGATGTCGCGGAGGTAGTCCTCGAACGGGTGCTCCCCGGCTTGGCGGGCGAGGTCGTGCACCCGCTGCCGCACCTCCAGCAGCGGCATCCGGCGGGCCGGGTCCTTGACCATCAGCCCGCTGATCACCTCGCCGATCGGCCCGGTCTGCCGGTGCGGCGGCACCGGGCCGTGCACGATCGAGCTGATGGTGATCAGCGGATCACCGGTGCTCTCGTAGGGCAGGTGTCCTTCGGCCGCGACGAAGAGCATGGTGCCGAAGCTCCACAGGTCCGCGTTCGCGCCGAGCTCGCGGCCGATCGCGATCTCCGGAGCCAGGTAGGCGGGAGTGCCGACCAGCACGCCGGAGCGGGTGAGGGTGGACTCCGCGGTGCTCCGGGACATGCCGAAGTCGGCGAGCTTGACCTGGCGGCCGGCGCCGAGCAGCACGTTGCCGGGTTTGACGTCGCGGTGCACGATGCCCATCTCGTGCGCCGCCTGCAGCGCCGCCGCGACACCGTCGGCGAGCACGGCCAGCTTCGCGGGCGGGAGCGCGCGGTGCTTGTTGAGGATCTTGGAGAGGCTCAGCCCGCGCACCAGCTCCATCACGACGAACGGCTGCTCGTCCTCGCGCGCGACGTCGTAGAGCAGCACGGTGTTCGGGTGGTTGAGCGCGGCCATCGCCCGCGCCTCGCGCAGCGCGCGTTCCCGCATTTCAGCCGCGTGCTCTTCGGCGACGCCGGGGGACAGGCGGAGTTCCTTGACCGCGACGGGGCGGTGCAGCAGTTCGTCGGTTCCGGCCCAGACGTGGCCCATCGCGCCGTGGCCGATGGTGCCCTCCAGGCGGTAGCGGGCGCCGATCAAGCGATGGGAAGGAGCGGTGTCTGAGAGGTGGGGCACCCCTGGATCATCTCGCACTTCCCTCGAACGAGTGAGCGGGTCGGGCAATCTCGCCCGACCCGCTCGTCGTCAGTGGACGTGTGTGGTGTCGCGGACGGTGCCGACGTATTCCTCGACGAGGTCTTCCATCGCCAC
>NZ_JBEOVY010000385.1:0-6808 GCF_040295745.1 Saccharopolyspora sp. NPDC002686 | reverse complement strand
GTATGCCAATACACGGCAGTCGGGCCGTCCTCGCCAGGCGAACGCTGAGAACCCGCGGCGGTGCAAGCGCCGGGGGTGGGTTATGCGCCTCCGGCGCATGCGACCCTCACCGCGCGGCGCCGGTCGTGCTTCGCAGTCGCAGACCGGACAGGATGAAAAGGGCCCAACAGAGACTGCACCCTCCAGAGCCCCATAGAACGGACAAATAACTCAAGGTCGACGTGGACCAGTCGGTGCGTCGGTACGTCGTCGTTCGGTTCCGCCTGGGGATCCGCAAATTCAATGGAAATTGGACGTTCGATTTCCATTGAATTTGCGGGAGTTGCCCACGGGTACCGGCGTGTCGGGTGCCGACACGCCGACTGGGGGCGTCAGGGGCGGAGTTGTTCGTCGACGTAGCACCAGGTCCAGGACTCGCCCGGTTCGAAGGAGCGGACCACCGGGTGGGTCGTGCTGCGGAAGTGCGCGGTCGCGTGCTTGCGCGGGCTGGAGTCGCAGCAGCCCACGTGGCCGCACTCGGTGCAGATCCGCAGGTGCGCCCACGCGTGCTCGCCCAAGGCCAGGCAGTCCTCGCAGCCGTCCGCTCGGCTCGGCTCCGGTGCCTGGTCGACCGCATCGCGCAGGTGCGCACAACTGGTGGACATCTCACAACCCTCCATGAGCGCTCGCGCGCAAGAATGTCGTGTCGACCGTAACCGCGCGGTCCAGCATCCCGCAGCAGCACCCGGAGCGATCATGCACGACCTTCCCGAGTTGATGGCCCTGCTAGCCGGGGCATTGGCGGTGACCGCGATCGCTCGCCGCATCGGCCTGTCGGCCCCGCTCGCGCTCGTCGTGGTCGGGCTGGCCGTGTCGTCGATCCCCGGCGTGCCGGACTACGCGATCGATCCGGACGTGGTGCTGCTGCTGATCCTGCCGCCGCTGCTGTACTCGGCGGCGCTGAACAGCTCCACCATCGGCATCCGGGCGAACCTGCGGCCGATCGGGCTGCTGGCGTTCGGGCTGGTCCTGTTCACCACCGCCGTCGCCGGGGTCATCGCGTGGTGGCTGGTGCCGGACCTGCCGCTGAGCGTGGCGCTCGTGCTCGGCGCGGTGCTCGCACCGCCCGACGCCGTCGCGGCCATCTCGATCGGCCGGCGGCTCGGGCTGCCGCGCAAGATCATGACGGTGCTCAGCGGCGAGAGCCTGGTCAACGACGCCACCGCGCTGACCGCCTACCGGGTCGCCGTGGCCGCTGCGGTCGGCGTCGGGTCCTCGCTGCTGGCCGGGGTCTGGATGTTCCTGATCGCCGCGGTGGGCGGGGTCGTGATCGGCTACGCCATCGGCTGGGTGGTGCGGCGGATCCGCCGGCTGCTGCGCGACGACCTGCTGGAGAGCGCGGTCGGGCTGATCGTGCCGTTCTTCGCCTACCTGCTCGCCGAGGAGGTGCACGCCTCCGGCGTGCTGGCCGTCGTGGTGGCCGGGCTGTACCTGGGCCACCACGCGACGTCGGGCAGCGCCGCGACCCGGCTGCAGGACCGGGCGGTGTGGAACGCCGCGGACACGCTGCTGGAAGCGGTGGTGTTCGCGCTGATCGGCCTGCAGCTGCGCAGCGTCGCGGAGAGCGTGTCGATCAACCTCGGCCCGCTGTTCGTCGCCGGGCTGGTGCTGACCGCCGGAGTGGTGCTCGCACGGGTGGCGTGGGTGTTCCTGGCGATGTACCTGCCGGAACTGCTGCGCGGCCGCAGACCGAACTGGCGGGACAAGGTCGTCGTGTCGTGGGCGGGCATGCGCGGCGTGGTGTCGCTGGCGGCGGCATCGGCGATCCCGACGACGACGTTGAGCGGCGCGCCGTTCCCCCACCGCGCCGAGGTGCTGTTCCTGACGTTCTTCGTCACGCTGGCGACGCTGCTGCTGCACGGCAGCACGCTCCCCTGGCTCATCAACAAGCTGGGCGTGCGCGGCACGGAGGACTACACCGATGCGCTCGCCGAGGCCGAAGCCCAGCACAACGCCGCACGCGCGGCACGCGATCGGCTGGACGAGCTGGCCGAGGAGACCGGGCCGCCGAGCGACGTCGTGGAGCGGCTGCGGAACTCCGCGCAGCAGCGGAGCAACCAGGCGTGGGAGCGGCTGGGGCGATCCGCCGACGAAGTCGGCGAGAGCCCGACGGCTGCGTACCGGCGGCTGCGCGGGGAGATGCTGGCGGCGGAGCGAGCGGTCTTCGTCCAGTTCCGCGACAACCGCCGCATCGACGACGAAGTCCTCCGCCGCGTGATGCACGAGCTGGACCTGGAAGAGCTCTGGATCTCCCGGGACTGACGCGGTCGTGAGTGCGAAAACCGGCTGCAACCGGCTTTCGCACCCACGACCCCTAGGCCAGAAAACCCAACTGGGACGAGAGCTCCTTGGCCGCAATGCGCATTGCTCCGACGACTTCTCGCATGCGCTTTCGGGAGAAGCGGTAGGACGGGCCCGAGGCGCTCAGCGCCGCGATGACCTCGCCCTCCTGGTTGTAGACGGCCACCGCCGCGGCGTTGAGGCCCAGTTCCAGCTCCTCGTAGCTCGTCGCGTACCCGTCGCGGACAATCAGCTCGAAGTCCTTGCGCAGTTGGCCCGCGCTGGTGACGGTCCGGGTCGTGTAGCGCTCCAAGGGGTGCATCAGCAGGTCGTTCTGGTCCTCGCGCGGCGCGTGCGCCAGCAGCACCTTGCCGCTGGAGGTGGCGTGCAGCGGCGTGCGCTGACCGACCCAGTTGTGCGCGGTGACCGCGGCGGTACCGCGCGCCTGGCTGATGTTGATGGCGACGTCGTGGTCCCGGATCGCGATGTTGACCGTCTCGCCCAGGTCGGCGGCCAGCGACTCGCAGAACGGCCTGCCCAGGCGCGGCAGGTCCATCCGCTCGGTCGCCGCCCCGGCCAACCGCACGATGCCGAAGCCGATGGCGTACTTGCCGCGCTCTCCCAGCTGCTCCACCAGACCGCGCGCTTCCAGCACGCTGACCAGCCGGGAGGCCGTCGACTTGTGCACTCCCAGCTCCCCGGCGATCTCGGTGATGCCGGCTTCTCCGTTGCGCGCCAGCAGTTCCAAGACGGTCACGGCCCGATCGACGGACTGCACCAGAGCGCCAGAACTCCTTCCGCGTGATTCAGCTGCGCTACCCACCGGTCAACCGTATCCGTTCGAGGTGCACATTCCAGAACCATCCGTTGTCCCTCTTGACGTTCTCGCAACCGAAGGGTCAGATTTGTTGCGGATCCCACGTGCTGTTCCTCATTGTGCAACGGAGGTCGGCTTGTTGTCATTCTCCGAGGCCGTCTCGGCCGTGATCGAGACATGAGGGCGGTCGCCGTCGTCGGGTCCTCGGTGGCGGGCTGGCGCGCTGCGCAGGAACTGCGCGAGCAGGGCTTCGACGGGCGGCTGGTGATCATCGGCGCGGAGTCGCACCGGCCCTACGACCGCCCGCCGCTGTCCAAGGAATTCCTGTCCGGCGGGCTGCAACCGGACGAGCTGGCGCTGGGCAGCGATCAGGAGGAGGCCGACCTGGACGCCGACTGGCGGCTGGGCACCGCGGCGGTCCGGCTGGACACCCGGCGCGGCGCGGTCGTGCTCGCCGACGGCAGCGAGGTCCGCGTGGACGGGGTCGTGCTGGCGACGGGATCGGCGCGGCTGAGCCTGCCCGGCACCGGCGAAGCCCCCGGCAGCCACCGGATGCGCACCATCGACGACGCGCTCGCGCTGCGCGCCGACATCCGCGCGGGCGCGCGCGTGGTCGTGGTCGGCGGTGGGTTGATCGGCACCGAGATCGCCTCCAGCTGCCGGGAACTGGGTGCGCAGGTGACGCTCGTCGACGCGCAGCACCTGCCGCTGGCGCGGACGCTCGGCATCGAACTGGCGCCGCTGTACTTCGCGCAGCACGAGGACCACGGCGTGAAGGTGCGGTGCGGAACGCCCGCGACGCGGGTGCTCGCCGAGGACCGCGTGACCGGCGTCGAACTGGCCGACGGGCGGGTGCTCCCGGCGGACGCGGTCGTCGTCGAGGTCGGGGCGGAGCCGGCGACGCACTGGCTGCGCGGATCCGGCCTGAAGCTCCGCGACGGCGTGGTCACCGACGCCGGCTGCGCCACGGCGTTGCCGAACGTGGTGGCGGTCGGCGACATCGCCCGCTACCAACCGCTGCACCGCTCGCACACGGTCCGCAGCGACCACTGGTCGACGGCGATGAACCAGCCACCGGTAGCGGTCCGGAACCTCCTCGCGGGCCGGACCATCGCCCCCTACACCGGAATCCCGCACTACTGGTCCCGCCAGTACGGCTCGACCCTGCAGTTCGCGGGCTACGCGGGCCCGAAGGACCGGATCACCGTGGTCGACGGATCCCTCGGCTCCCGCCGCTTCGTGGCCACCTACCACCGGGGCGGCCGCCCGGTCGCGGTCCTGGCGATGAACAGCCCGAAGCAGTTCGCCACCCACCGCCGCCGCCTCACCACGGCCCTGGCCGGACCTGCGAAGCAGGAGTGAACGGTCCGTTCGCCTCACCGAGGAGTGCGAACGGACCGTTCACCTCGCGCTCATCCGGCGGTGAACTCCTGCATGGCGTCCAGGAGGACGTCTGCGAGGTAGGCCGCGAAGGAGTTCCGGACCAGGATGCGGTAGGTCGGTTCCCGGTCGAGCTGCCAGAGGATCGCCTGGGTCCTGCCGATCAGGGTCTGGGCGCAGTGGCCGGGGGTGAAGGACCACCTCGGGTGCAGGTCCAGGGAGCAGAGCTTCTCCAGGACTTCCCGGGACATCGGGCCGGACAGGCGCAGCGCGGTCCGGTTCGCCGATACGTCCACTGTGGACCCCAAGGAGTCCGAGAGGGCGTCGTCGAGAGCCGCGAGGATGGTGGGGGCCCGACCGTCCGGGGCGGTCAGGAGCCATTCGTCGGGGCCCAGCCAGAGGGCTGCGGCGTCTTCGTCGCCCGAGACGAGGTTCGGCTCGTGGTGCGGCAGCGCGAGGCCGAGGGCGTGCTCGATCCTGGCCACCGCCGGACTGCCCGGGTGCACCCGGAGGTCCACCTGGGTCAGGAACGGCTCTTCGGCGAGCTGGACCGCCGGTCCGCTGCGGGCCGCGAACTCGGTCGCGCGGGCGCCGAGGGGGCTGCGGCGGAGGGTGTCGACCTCCTGGTCGACGGGACTAACGACCGTCACGGCGGGCTCCTTCCAGGTCGTAGAACACCGGCTCGGTCACTTCGACCGGGATGCGGCGGCCGTCCACCGGCACGTGCAGGACTTCGCCGATGCGGTGCCGGCCGCCGCGGACCAGCGCCATCGCGAAGCCGCGCTCCAGGACCGCACTGCGGTAGCTGGAGGTGACGTGCCCGAGCATCGGCACCGGCGGCACCAGCGGGACGTCCGGCTCCACCAGGTGCGCGCCCTCCGGCAGCACGTCGGCGGGATCCACCGGGAGCAGCCCGACCAGCTGCTTGCGGTCCTCGCGGGCGGTGTCCGGGCGGGAGAAGGAGCGCTTGCCGATGAAGTCCTTGCGCTTGGACACCACCCAGTCCATGCCCAGGTCGTGCGGGGTCACGGTGGCGTCGGTGTCCTGGCCGACGATCACGAACCCCTTCTCCGCGCGCAGCACGTGCATGGTCTCGGTGCCGTAGGGCGTGATGCCGAAGTCCTGCCCGGCTTCGTGCACCGCCTCCCACAGCGCCAGGCCGTACCAGGACGGCGCGTTGATCTCGTAGGCCAGCTCGCCGGAGAACGAGATCCGGCAGATCCGGGCCGGAATCCCGTTGGACAGCTCGGTTTCCCGGAACTCCATGAAGCCGAAGGCCTCGTTCGAGACGTCCAGGTCCGGCGCCAGCCGGGCCACCACGTCCCGCGAGTCGGGCCCGACCACGGCCACCGCCGCCCACTGCTCGGTCACCGACGTGCAGTGCACCGCCAGGTGCGGCCACTCGGTCTGCAGCCACTCCTCCAGCCACTCCAGCACCGTCGCGGCGCCGCCGGTCGTGGTGCTCATCAGGTAGCGGTCCTCGGCCAGCCGGATGGACACGCCGTCGTCGAAGACCATCCCGTCCGCGGTGCACATGACGCCGTAGCGGGCCTTGCCGACCGCGAGCTTGGCGAAGGCGTTGGTGTAGATGCGGTTGAGGAACTCCGGTGCGTCCGGCCCGACGATCTCGATCCGGCCGAGCGTGGACACGTCCTGCATCGCCACGCCGGTGCGCGCCGCCAGGCATTCGCGGTGCACCGCGGCGGCCATGTCCTCGCCGGGCTGCGGGTAGTACCGGGGCCGCTTCCACTGGCCGACGTCCTCGAACTCCGCGCCGTGCTCCACGTGCCAGGAGTGCATCGGCGTGGTGCGCACGGGGTCGTGCAGCTCGCCGCGGTCGCGGCCGGCCAGCAGCGCGAACGACACCGGCACGTGCGGCGGGCGGAAGGTCGTGGTGCCGACCTCGCCCGGCGATTCCGCACCCAGCGCCTCGGCGATGACGCCGATGGCGTTGACCCCGGAGGTCTTGCCCTGGTCGTTGCCGGTGCCGATGGTCGTGTAGCGCTTGACGTGCTCGACGGAGCGCATCCCCGCGCCGACCGCCCGCCACACGTCGGCGACCGTGGCATCCCGCTGCAGGTCGACGAAGTGCTGCGTCCACCCCGACGGTTCGCCCTCGCCCGGCACCAGCCACACCGGCCGCGGCGCGGCGACCGGGCGGTCCCCGGCCACCGGCGGCACCGGCGGGGCCGCGATCCGGAAACCGCAGGCAGTGGCCGCTTCCGCGCCCGCTGCCAGACCCTGGGCGAGGCAGCCCGCGAGGTCGTAGGTGCCGCGGGCGGACCCGACCAC
>NZ_JBEOVY010000384.1:0-6859 GCF_040295745.1 Saccharopolyspora sp. NPDC002686 | reverse complement strand
CACATGATGTACGTGCATGAGCCCTCGCGGGTCCAGCAGTCCGCTGACCTGGCAAACTTCGTGACAGAAAGCCGTCCATAATGGATTTCGCGCGTGATCGTTGATCATGCGCGTGGGACAAATATGGGACAGACCGTCCCAGGGCGCACAGCGGCCCCCGCTCCAACCCGAGCGGGGGCCGCCTCGTCGCCACATACGAACCAGCGCTCGCTGTGCATGTGGCTCAGGCGTCGATCTTCTCCGCCTTCACCACGTTGATGACGTAGCCCGCTGTGCGCGGTTGGTCGTCGCCTGATCGAATCATCGCTACGCTGGCGGTGCACCTTCTCGCGGAGGTCATCACGCCCCCGGCTGGCCCCCGGGGGCAATCCGCGAGAACCCCGACTCCGCGAATCGAGGGTGAGCATGGGTAGCTTCATCGAACCTGATCAACCGATCGGCGACCGGATCCGCCAACTGCGCGGCAGGCTCTACACGCAGCGAGAGCTCGCCGACAAGGCTGAGCTGTCCGTGGACCTGGTGCGCAAGCTCGAACAGGGCACCCGGACCACAGCCAGCGTCGCGAGCCTGCACAAGCTCGCCCGCGCCCTGGACGTCACGCTGGCCGACTTGATCGGTCCTGCCCGTATCCCGGATCAGGCGCCGCAAGAGGGCGCGGTGGAGTTGCGGCACGCTGTCACCGACCTCGATGACCTGATCGGACCACCGGCCGACATCGACCCGCTCGGCGTTGCCGACGCGCAGCGCGCTGAGGTGTACGCGTGGGGTATCTACTGGTCCGGTGACCACGACGCCGCGGCCGCGGCGCTGCCGAACTTGATCTACGGGCTGCGCGCCGGATACGTCACTGCGAACCTCGCCGACAAGCCACCGCTCGCCTACGCCCTGTCCCGCACCTTGTGGGCGGCCGGGTCAACGTTGATGCACCTCCGGCACAACGACGCCGCATCTGCGGCTACCCGGTGGGCGGTACGGCTCGCCACCGAGGGCAGCGATCCCTGGATGCACGCCACCGTCAAGGGCTCGTTGGCGTGGCAGCTGATGGTTTCCGGCCGCTACACCGAGTCGATGATGCTCACGGAACGCGCGGCGGCCGACATCGAGCCCGAGGGTTCTGCACCGGCCCCGCACCTGTCGGCCTACGGATCGCTGCTGATGCAGTCGGGCAACGCCGCAGCACGGGCCGGGAAGGCCGCAGCGGCGCGGGACTATCTCGACGCAGCCGCCGAGGTCGCCGGGCGACTCGGGGAGGACCGCAACGACTACAGCACGACATTTGGCCCGTCGCTGATCGCGATGCAGTCCGCCGATGTCCACATCGCGCTCGGCGACTACGACAGGGCGGTGGACGCCGCGGCGACGATGCCGAATCAAGGCGCTGCGCTGCCGACGATGGCGCACTGCCGCCACCTTGCCGACCGGGCGCTTGCCCACGTTCGTCTCGGTCAGCCCGAAACGGCGCTGCCGCTCATGGCCACAGCGGTGCAGTCGTCGCCGAACTGGGCCAAGCACCAGCAGTTGCCGAAGGTCGTCGTTCGCGAGCTGCTGCACACCACCAAGCAGCGATCGAGCGCACTTCGAAACCTCGCCTCGACGCTCGGTGTGAGCTGATCGGGTAGTAGGACAAAGCGTCATACCTGGCTGAAGATCACCGCTCTTACGTTCCAGGTATGAGCATGGTCGACAACCGCCCCACCAGCCCGCACATCCACCGGGTGTACTGGATGCCGGTACCCGACCAACAGGTACCGGCATCCGACGAGGCTGGCAACGGGGTTGGGGTGCGTGTTGGCACCCGTCATGCGTTCTGGGGTCGCCGCTGGGATGGCCAAGAGGCCGAGTGCCAGACGGTGTGCGGCAAGTGGGTCAACCTCGACGAATCGTCACCGCTGGACTGGATCACCATGCCCGAGTGCGGCGACTGCCGCGCCGAGATCCTGCGGGTCCGGGGCGAGGTGCGGTCATGACCGTGATCCTCGCTCGCCGCAGCGTCGGAAAAGAGTCCCAGCGAGCCGTGCACGCCTGGGCGGCTGATCAGCAGGGCGCCGTGGTGCGCGCGTTGTGCGGCGAAACAGCACGGGTTGATGATCTCGAACGCTGCGACCAAGTGGGTATGCCGTGCGATGAATGCGTCGTGATTGCCGCTGCCTTGGCCAGTGATGAACACCCACCCGCCCCGCAGCCGCAGCAGGCACCGGATGTGCCCTATGCAGTTGATTGGGACGACCCGTCCATTTGCCACGACGTGCCTGAGCTTCCCATCGTTGGCTCGCTGAACGGGCAGCCCGTCGTCGTCACCGCGTGCCGAAAGAGCGCCTGGCTCAGATCCGGCACGCCGTCAGGACAACGGTGCCCTGCGTGCCAGCGGAACCAAGATCGTGCCGAACTCGATGTCTGCGGGGCGAACCGATGATCGCTGCGGGGATCGCTCTCGGCCTGATTTGTGTCGTGCTGGCGTCCTGGTGGGCGGGGCGGCACTTCGGCGAGTTCGGCAAGCACGCGGGTGGGGGCGAAAGCGCGCTGACCGTTGAGCATCTGCTCGACCAGGCCGACGCTGAGGACGACGCCGGTGGTCGGCACCGACTGCGCGTGGTGATGCACGGTGACCTTGCCGACGACCTCGCGGTGGTGGAGACGCGATTGCTGCCACTCGTCGAGACCGGGTTGCCGTTCAACGATCCCGCCGCGATGGCGACGCGCAGTGGACGCTGCGCCAGCTCTACGCCGGGCTGCAGAAGTTGTAGAGCCCGGCGGGGATCCCGGCCTCGGCCCCTCCCTGGCCGGTGTTCCCGCCGTCCCAGTGCCCGAACGCTGCCCCCCAGGGCGGACGGGCACCCGGATGGCCGGGTGTGCGACGACCCCCGGCGCCACCCGGCCATCCTCCGCCCCCGGCGCGAACTGCCGATGGCGAGTGGGCCCGGTTTGTGGGGAAGTCCGGGTCTACGGCAGGGGTCGACGCGCGGCAGCGGCGCCGCAACCGACCCGAGCGCGCCGGGGGCGGTCCCCGAGGAAACCGCCCCGGTGCCGAACCCCCGAACGGCACCGGGGCACGCGGACCAACTGAGTTGGAATGGACGGACAGGGCAAGAGCGAGTTCGGAGGTTCACTGTGGACAACGGGATTTCGTTCGTGTGGCTGGAAATCACGGGGAAATGCCAACTGGAATGCACGCACTGCTACGCCGAGTCCGGGCCAGCTGGTGACCACGGTGCGATGCAGCTGGGCGACTGGCAGCGTGTCGTCGACCAGGCCGCCGAGCTTGGCGTGAGGATGGTGCAGTTCATCGGTGGTGAGCCGACCCTGAACCCGGCGTTACCGGCGCTGGTCAACCACGCGCTCGGCCGGGGTGTCGAGGTCGAGGTGTTCACCAACATGGTCAGCATCCACCCGGTGTTGTGGGACGTGTTCACCCAGCCCGGCGTGCGGCTGGCGACGTCGTACTACTCCACCGAGCCCGGCGAGCACGCCGCGATCACCCGGCGCCCGACCTACGAGCGGACCAGGGCCAACATCCGCGAGGCGCTGCGGCGCTCGATCCCGCTGCGTGCGGGAGTGGTGAACCTCTGGGAGGGGCAGCGCAGCGCCCAGGCGGTGGCCGAGCTGCGCGAGCTCGGGGTGACCGAGATCGGCAACGACCGGCTGCGCCAGTTCGGCCGGGGCGTGCGGACCGGCGCGGCCGGGCTGGATGGGCTATGCGGGCACTGCGGCGATGGCAAGATCGCGATCTCACCGACAGGGCAGGTGTGGCCGTGCGTGTTCTCCCGGTGGATGCCGGTGGGCAACGTGCGTGAACGTGCGCTCGCCGACATCCTGTCCGGGCCACGGGCGGGCGAGGTCGGCGAGACACTGCGCACCGCCTTCGCCGCCCGGCCGAGGTCGGCGTGCGATCCTCAGTGCGGGCCGAACTGTGGTCCGGCCTGCAACCCGTCGTGCTGGCCACAAGGCACCGGACCGTGCGGCCCCAACGGCGGGTGTATGCCGAACTACGACGCCTAGGAGTCCTGTTGTTCGTCCGGCGTGCCTACGTCAGGGAGGCGAACCGGCCCGGCCGCGCCGAGCGTGGCCAGTGGCCGTTCACGGTGCCGTGCGTCGCCGAGCTCGTCGACGAGGGGCTGCGGTTCGAGGCGCCGGTGACGTTCTTCGTCGGCGACAACGGCTCGGGCAAGTCCACGCTCGTCGAGGCGATCGCCGAGGGGTTCAAGCTGGACTCCTACGGCGGTCGCCTCGCCGCGTTGCGAGGGCGCCCGAATCCGACCAAGACCCCGCTCGGCGAGGTGCTGACGTTGGAGACCACCGCAGCCGGGTCGCGGATGCTCGGCGGTCCCCGCTCCCGCAAGCAGGGTTTTTTCCTGCGGGCTGAAACCGCGTTCCAGATGACCGAAAATCTCGGCGGGGTGCCGGGCTACTGGGAAGACAACACCGCGGAGATGTCGCACGGCGAGGGCTTCCTGGCGGTGTTCCGGTCGATGTTCGCCAAGCCCGGTTTCTACGTGATGGACGAGCCCGAGGCCGCGCTGTCGTTCACCTCGTGCCTGCGGCTGGTCGGGCTGATGCACGCACTCGGCAAGACCGGCGCGCAGGTGGTGTGCGCGACGCACTCACCGATCCTGGCCTCCACCCCTGGCGCAGACATCATCGAAGTGGGCGAGCACGGGTTCCGGCGGATCAAGTGGGACGAACTGGAACTCGTCGACCACTGGCGCCGCTACCTCGACAACCCGGACAGCTACCTCCGGCACATCATCGACTGATGGACCCGACCGCTGCCGAGGTCGCCGAGGCCGACCGCCAATTCTCCGAATGGATGCGCGGCAACCTCGACCGCGCCGCCGAACACTTCGGCGTGACGGTCGCGGCTGGCGAGCCGGTGTTCGGGTGGCGGCTGCGGTCGATCAGTGCCCCCGTGGACAGCCCGGACGGACACCGGTGGCTGCGGGTGGTGTCCGAGCAAATCCAATGGGCGCAGGGCGATTGGTGGACCGGTAACCGCGACGCCAACACCATCACCGGCATCCGCAAACCCCGCGTGCTCGACGCCGTCGAGTGGGAGATCCCCGAAGTCCGTCGGCAGCGCGCCGAGCTGATGACCCACGTCCCCGGCCGGCCGTGCTCGGGCACCGATGCTCTGCGGGCTGAGGTCGAGTTGCCTGCGGCGTGGTGGGCGGAGCTGCGGCGCAGCCTCGACGTGATCAGCTCGACCCCAACAGCGCGAATGCGCAAGGACGAACCCGCCATCCGCAAGGCCGTCCGCGATGCGCTCGGCCTGTCGATCGAGGTGTCCGAGTGGGAAACCGTGCACGGTGATCTGCACTGGGCGAACCTGCTGCAACCCGAGCTCGGCATCCTCGACTGGGAGCTGTGGGGGCGCGGCCCAGTCGGCACCGATGCGGCGTCGCTGTACTGCTACAGCCTCCTCGCGCCCCGCACCGCCGCGACCGTGTGGAACACCTTCGCCGACGTGCTCGACTCCCCGACCGGCACCACCGCACTGCTCTACGTCGCCGCCCGCCTGCTGCACCGCGTCGACATGGGCGACCACCCCGAACTCGCCGACCCACTCCGGCGCCTGGTCGACGAGCTCGAACCGTAGGCCGGAACGACGAACGCGCCCCACGTCGAACCCGATCAGGGTTACGACGTGGGGCGCCCGTCTGGGTGCCGATGCGGCGCCTGTATCACCAAGCTGGGGGGTAATGCAAATGTGCGTTGATTCGCCCGCCCGGTCTAGGTTGCGGATACGCGAGGAGTCTCGCTGACGTTCCATCTTCGCGTTACGTCCTGGGCCGCTCCCCGTCCAGGACGTAGGGCCCGATGTGGCGGGCCCACGTGGTTGTTCCGCTGCGCTCGGTCGCGCGCCGTTGGCTCGGGGGAACGACGCAGTCGAGGCGCCCCGCACCTGGTGTAGCGCGGCGGGGCGCCTCATCGCACCTTCCGGTGCGGGCGGCCCCGACAGTCACCCGCACCTGGCCCCCTTTGATCCCAGCAAAGCCCCCGACGCTCGCCCGTTTTGCGTAGGTCAGCGTCAACAAAGACCGTGCTGGTTACCGCTTGGTATGACAAGGGGCGCGGGCGTAGGTTGGGACTTTCAGCCCGCCCCGTGGTGCGTATGCCGCTGCTACCAAGGGAATTGCAGGGCGTGGAGGTGGTGGCTGCGATGGGAACCCTTGAAGAGCACCACAACGGCCAGCCGGACATTCCAGCTCCCCGTTGGAATGAGATCGCCAGGTCGTTCCTGGTGCCCGGCCACCCCGATGACGCGAACGCCGAGCTGCGGTCCTTGCGGGTGATGGACAACCTCGAACGCCTCCGCGAGCCCTTGAAGGGACTGGACCTCAGCAGCAGGGATCATGCGTTGCTGGCTTGGATCGCGGATCAGAACGACGACGTCGTCTCGGCCGCGGCTGATCTGCTGGCGCGTGCCCGCGTTACCAGTCCACGGACCGTTCAACAGGGCGAGCAGCTCGACCAGAGCGCATGAACGCGTAAACGACGAACGCGCCCCACGTCCGAACCCGATCAGGGCTCTGACGTGGGGCGTTGTTCTTTTCGGGCGGGTGCGTTGTGGCGTAGTCGGATCGCCTTGGCTGGCCGCACGCGGCCGGACATCCAGCAGGGGAAGTGCTTGACGAATACCCCTAGTTACAACGTGAATCTCTTTCGGGTGAGGGATCAGGTATGGTCACCGCCGTCACGACCCCCCTCCGTGACACTGCGGTGCCCGGCCTCAACCCCCAGCAGGCCGGGCACCCCACGAAAGCGCGCCCCCCCCCCCCGGAATGGGTGGGGGGGGGGGGTGGGTGAGTCGGTACGGGGAAGCCCCAGAACGTGGGGTGGTGCCGGCCAGGCAGGGTGGAGGGGA
>NZ_JBEOVY010000383.1:0-6876 GCF_040295745.1 Saccharopolyspora sp. NPDC002686 | reverse complement strand
GTCGTCCATCGTGTCCACGCTCAGCGCCCCGACGGTGTCCCCGATCACCTACGAGCACGTGTCGGCGCTGGTCGACGACGTGATCGTGGTCTCAGACGCCGAGGCGGTCCAGGGCGTGCTGGACCTGGCCGAGCACGCGAAGGTCTGGGCCGAGCCCGCCGAGGGATGCCTGCTCCCCGCCGCCCGCCACGTGCTGGAACGGGTCGGTGGGAACGCCGAACTCGGTCTGATGGTCTGCGGCGGAAACGCCACTCCAGCGGACGTGACCGCGTGGGCCCAGCGCTTCGGGTTGTGAACCCGCAGCAGGAATACTCGGTCGGGATCGCCACTTGATCTCGCGTAATACGGCCGAGTGAACACTGAGGAGCGCTGATGTCGACCGAGACCACCCCGCAGGGCACCGTTGCGGAGGGCTTCGAGTCCGTGCGGGAGGAGTTCGCCGCTGTCGCAGCGGCCGGGGGCGCGGACTACGCCGCACAGCTGGTCGCCCACGTCGACGGGCAGCGCGTGGTGGACCTCTGGGTCGGTCCGGACTTCACCAGCTCCTCGTTGACCGGGGTGTTCTCCTCGACCAAGGGCGCCGCGCACCTGGTGGTGGCGCTGCTGGTGCAGGACGGCGTGCTCGAGCTGGACCAGAAGGTCAGCCACTACTGGCCGGAGTTCGGCGTCGCGGGCAAGCAGGACATCACGCTGCGCGAGCTGCTCGCGCACCGTTCCGGTGTGATCGGCGCGGACACCGGGTTCTCGCTGGACGAGCTGGCCGACGACCGCGTCATCGCCGCGCGGCTCGCCGCCCAGCGCCCGTACTGGCGGCCCGGCACCGCGTTCGGCTACCAGGCGCTCGTCATCGGGGCGCTGACCGGTGAGGTCGTCCGCCGCGCCACCGGCCGAACCTTGCAAGAGATCTTCGAAGCCCGCGTCCGAGCGCCCTACGACCTGGACTTCTACCTCGGTCTGCCCGAGGAGCAGGAGGACCGGTTCCGCACCACGCTGCCGATGCTGCCGACTCCGGAGCAGCAGGCGCAGCTGGAGGCCGGTGCGAGCGGTCCGGACAGCCTGACCGGCGTCGCTTACAACCAGAACCACCCGGAGGCGGTCGAGCTCTGGGAACTGCCCAACAACCGCGTCGTGCGCGCCAAGGGTCCGGCTTCGGTCGGTGGTGTCGCTTCGGCCCGCGGCCTGGCGGGGATGTACGCGGCGGCCATCAGCGAGGTCGACGGCCGCGCCCCGCTGCTCAAGCCCGATACGGCGGCGGAGTTCGCCCAGGTGCACTCGATCGGCTATGACGTCGTTGCCCGTGCGCACAAGGCGTTCGGGCTCGGTTTCGTCGCGCTCGGCGACACCTATCCGGTGCTGGGGCAGGGCGCGTTCGGGCACAGCGGCGCCGCCGGCTCGCAGGCCTTCGCCGACCCGCGCAGCGGTCTCGCCTACGGCTACAACCGCCGCCGCTTCGCGTTCCCGGGTGGTGCTGCTCCGGAGAACGCGCGCCTGATCCGTGCCGTGCACGCGGCAGCGGTTGCCTGAGCTCAGTTCTCGGGTGCGCTGCGGTAGATCTCGTCGTAGCGGGAAGCCTTGGCGGCGCGCTGCTCCGCTTTGGCTTCGTCCCGCGTGGCCTTGCCCGCGCCGAGCGGATATCCGTGCTTGTAGAGCCGGTACTCGGTGGTGTGCTCCATGTAGGACATCGAGTACCAGACGGCGAGGATGACACCGCCGAGCACCGACATCGCGCGGATCCACAGGGGTCCCGGCAGCAGCAGGAACAGCAGGCCGGGGGAGATCTGCACGAAGGTGCGGCTGACGTGCCGCAGGACCCAGGTGCGGCAGGTGATGTCGTGCAGCACCCATTCGCGGTACCGCTCGGGGAGACGACCGCCGTAGGCGTACCAGATCCACTGCAGCGGGTTGGGGCGCGGTGGTTTGGTGCCGGTCACAGCATCCTCACCTTTCTCTCCGGTGCGTGGAACGCCGAGCACATTGCTTAGTACACTAATTATTAGCGCATGACGGATCGTGGCGGAAGGTGGGTGCGGATGAAGCAGATCGACTTGGGGGAGGACCCGCTGGCCCTGGACCGGCAGGTGTGCTTCGCGCTGTCGGTGGCCTCGCGCAACGTCATCGCGCTCTACCGGCAGCTGCTGGCTCCGATGGGTCTGACGCACCCGCAGTACTTGGTGATGCTCGCGTTGTGGGAGCGCTCGCCGCGGTCGGTGAAGGACCTGTGCGAGGCGTTGCACGCCGAGGCGGCGACGCTGTCCCCGCTGCTCAAGCGGCTGGAGGCGATCGGTTACGTGGTGCGCCAGCGCAGTCGCAGCGACGAGCGCCAACTCGCGGTGGGTTTGACCGGGAAGGGGCGGGAGCTGCGCTCGGAGGCGGAGAAGATCCCTTACCGGGTGGTCGAGCTGCTGGGCATGGACCTGGCCGATCTGGAGCGGCTGAACACCGCGCTGGGCCAGGTCATCTCGGCGACGAAGAAGGCCCTGGACGGGCCGATCGGTGGGGCTACGACCAGCTGATGGTGTCGGTCCCGCGGATGTCCGCTTCCGGGGTGCTGGGCGCTTCCTGCGTGCCGTAGAGCCGGGCGATGTGCGCGTCGATCAGCTCGTCGAGCTCGGCCAGGCGCGCGCGCAGCGCCTCGGCGCCCTGGCGGGACGCGCCCGGCAGCTGCGCTGCCAGGTGGCCGTACTCGGCGAGCACGCTGGGCAGGTCGTCGCCGACCTGCTGCCTGGGGATTTCTTCCATTCTCCGATGGTGCGGGCAGCGAGCGGATTAGTCGATTCGATCAGTGACCCGGTGGGGCGGATAGGGTCGACGGGTGCGGATCTCGCGGATTGGGGTGTTCTGATGACTGACGTGGCAGCTGTGGAGCGGGCCAGGGCGCTGCTGGCTGAGAACCCGGTGCTCGACGGGCACAACGACCTGCCTTGGGCGCTGCGCGAGAAGGTCGGCTACGACCTGGAGCGCTGCGACATCGCCCGCGACCAGTCGGGGCAGCTGCACACCGATCTGGCCAGGCTGCGCGCCGGTGGGGTCGGGGGCCAGTTCTGGTCGGTCTACGTCAAGTCGCAGTTCCAGGGGGACATGGCTGTCAGCGCCACCCTCGAGCAGATCGACTGCGTGCACAGCCTGATCGCCCGCTACCCGGACGAGCTGCAGCTGGCCCGCACCGCCGACGAGGCGGAGGCGGCCAGGGCGGCCGGCAAGATCGCCTCGCTGCTGGGTGCCGAGGGCGGCCATTCGATCAACTGCTCGCTGGCGACCCTGCGCGCCCTGTACGAGCTGGGCGTCCGGTACATGACGCTGACCCACAACGACAACATCCCGTGGGCCGACTCGGCGACCGACGAGCCCGCGGCGAACGGCCTGACGGCCTTCGGCGTCGAGGTGGTGCGCGAGATGAACCGGATGGGCATGCTGGTGGACCTCTCGCACGTCGCCCCGAGCACGATGCGCGACGCACTGCGCGCCACCCGAGCCCCGGTGATCTTCTCGCACTCCTCGTCGCGCGCCGTGTGCGATCACCCCCGCAACATCCCGGATGACGTGCTGGCCGCGCTGCCGTCCAACGGTGGGGTGGCGATGGCGACCTTCGTGCCGAAGTTCGTCCTGCCGGAGGCGGTCGAGTGGTCGAAGGCGGCCGAGGCGGCGCTCCGCGAGCGGGGCTTCGACGCCCTGGCCACGTCGCCGGAGGCGAAGGCGGTTCTGGAGGCCTACGAGGAGGCCAACCCGAGGCCGACCGCCACGGTGGCAACGGTGGCGAACCACTTGGACCACATGCGCGAGGTCGCGGGCGTGGACCACATCGGCATCGGCGGTGACTTCGACGGCGTGGCCTTCACCCCGGATGGTCTGGAGGACGTCGCGAGCTACCCGAACTTGATCGCCGAGCTCCTGGACCGAGGCTGGTCGGAGGCGGACTTGGCGAAGCTGACCTGGCGCAACGCGGTCCGGGTGCTGCGGGACGCGGAGTCGGTGGCGGCGAACTTGCAGCGCACCGAAACCCCGTCGATCGCCACGATCGAACAGCTGGACGCCCCTGCCAGGTGATGGCCTGGTCGATCGGGTGGGACATGTGTTGACCACGTGTCCCACCGGTCGATACGTTCGACGAGTCGGAAATGTCCGCCCGAGACCGAGGTGTGCCGGTGATGAGGCGTTTCGACCGCCTGGAGCGGATCCTCGCGCTCGACGCGGACCGCGATTGCGAGGAGATCTACCGGCTGCTGGCGGAGTACGAGTTCCCCTGGGACATCACCAAGGCCCTGGAGTTCGCGCTGTTCCGAACTTATGCGGTCCCGAGCATCGGCCGGCTGCTGGACAGGACCGGTGAGTTCACCAGGTGCCCGCAGAAGCGCTACGACGACACTTTGATGGTCCTCTACGAGATCTTCCACTGGGGCACCGGGAGTGAGCGGGGCCGGGAGTCGCTGACCCAGCTCAACGCCATCCACGGCCGGTACCGGATCAGCAACGAGGACTACCTCTACACGTTGTCGACGTTCGTGGTGACCCCGGTCCGCTGGATCGAGCGCTTCGGCTGGCGACGCCTCCACCCGCACGAGGTGAAGGCCCTGACCAACACCATGCGCCGCATGGGCGAGGGGATGGAGATCGCCGAAATCCCGGAGACCTACGAGGAGTTCGAGCGCCTCTTCGACGACTACGAGCGCGACAACTTCGGTTTCGACGAGGGCGGCCGCCGGGTGGCGGATGCCACGCTGAACCTGTTCGGCAGCTGGTACCCGTCGATGCTGTCCCCGGCGGTGGCCCGCGCGGCCCGGTTCCTGATGGATCCGCACCTGCTGACGGCTTTCGGATACCCGCAGGTCTCCCACGCGGGCCGCAGGGCCGCAGAACTCGGCCTCAAACTGCGCGCTCAACTGATCAGGGTGGGTCCCGCGCGGCCGGATTCCAGGCCGGTCAAGCCTGATCCGCTGACGTATCCGAACGGCTACCAGATCTCCGAGCTCGGGCCGGATTCCTTCCACCGGTCGCAGACCCGACGCCAGGTGGGGAGTTGCCCCGTCGCCACTTGAGCGCTGGGAGCTTCTGCTTCCACTGTTGAGTTTTCAAGGTGCTCGAGGTTCTTGGCTCACGGCTGGGTGCGGGTACGGCGGAGCGCCCCACCGTTGCGGATGGGTGTCAAAGGGTGTCCTCCATCGGTCTCCGTGGCTCGGGGATGAGTCGTTGGAGGGTGCGTTGGTGTGCGGCGGGTTGTGCTTTCCCGCCGGGGCGGTGTGTTCGCGCAGGGTCGATGCTTCGAGGTGGCGCGAACACCGGTCGTCCGTGGCGGATTGCGATGTGCCAGTCCTGGCGGTGAACGGTCCGGTGGTGATGCGCGCAGAGCATCACCATGTTGTCGACGCGGGTGGGCCCGCCGTCGATCCAGTGGGTGATGTGGTGCGCTTGCGGTGTCCCTGGCGGGTGGTCGCAGCCGGGGAACGCGCACGCGCCGTCGCGCGCGAGCAACGCGGCACGAATGTGAGCAGGAGCGGTGCGCTGGGAGGCACCGACGTCCAGCGGGAGGCTGTCGCCGCCTAGAACGAGCGGAAGGACTTCGCTGTCGCAGGCGATGCGGCGAATGCTCTGCGGACTCAGGTACTGACCGGTGTCGTCCAGCATCCCCGCGGCACCAGCGGGTGCTGAACCGTTGTTCGCGCTGGCCTGGAGGTCCTGCTTGAGGGCCTGGTAGTCGATGGTGACCGTCAGGTGCGGGCGCTGCCCACCGGCGCGAGGCATGCCGTCGCACTCCAGAACGAGATCGAGCAGGGCGGCCAGACCATCGGCGTTGCGCTGCCCGACGGTGCGCGGATCCTTCACCCCGTCCACGGTCTCGGGACGAGGCCCGGAGAAGGGCTGGATGGCGGCGACGAACTTCGCGCCGGTCTCCCGGTCCAGGAGGGCCTTGATCGCCAGCATCCCATCCCGCGTGGTCGTGTAGTGCAACTCCCGAGCCGCGTGCTGCTCTTCTTCGTCGCGCCCGGCCCCGTCACGGTCGAGGGAGTAGCGGATGCGGTCGGCGAGTTTGGCCAATTCACGCGGGCATTCACGGAATGCGTGCTCGACAAGCAGTTCTTCGACCTCACCGGCGCGGTGACGCGCGTGGTCGGGGAGCTTGTTCAGGCACCGCGAGATGACCTTGGCATGCTCCACCCCGATGGCTCCATCGGCCAACGCCCCAGCGGTGACCGGCAGTTCCACCGCAGCGTCGACGCTGTCGGCGGTGGAGGAGTCGGAGCGAGCCGTGGTAGCGGCGGCAAGACGAACTCGTGCTGTGGCGTCATGGCCATCGATGTTGAGCAAATCCTTCAACCACGCCTGCGCAGAGCGCGCCCCACGAGCGACGTGCAAACGACGACGGTCGGCTTCAGCGATCAACCGCAACTGCTCCATCCACCCCCGCCGAATCTCCTGCTCCACCTCACTGATCAGCGAGGCCAGCTCAGCATCGGAATAGGACGCAGCTGGACGCACCCACGCCCGAACACCACCAGAAGCGGAACCAACCCGCGCAGGCGAAGCCGAGGACGCAACCCCACCCGCAACGGAGGGAGCTACGTCCACAGTGGATGCAACCATCGATCTCATGCCTCAAGTATCCCAACAATCAAACAAGTTTTCGAGCAAATAACGGTCCCCCAATCCAGTGATCATCAGCGAAACGAGTTCACAAAATCCCAACACCACAATCACTTTCACGTCCTCCAGCCAAAACCCCACCCACAACACGCCGCCAGGCGACACCCACCAACACCCAACCCCCGACGCCACCTCCCCACAGAACGTTCAGCCACCCCGGAGGTCCATCCCACACCAGGTCATCCCCGTGACATAAAGCCAAAACGGGGCTGTGACCCGGATGTCAAGCCTGAAACCCCG
>NZ_JBEOVY010000382.1:0-6876 GCF_040295745.1 Saccharopolyspora sp. NPDC002686 | reverse complement strand
TTGTTTTTATTTTTTTTATCTTTGGTCTTTTCTTTTTATCATCCTCCCACCCCCACACCCCCCCCCCCCCGCCCCGGAACCCGTGCATTCGCGAGCGGTCCTTACGGCCGCCCCGGGTTCACGGCGCGATCTCGCGCCACCGGTTGGTCAGCGGGAGCCGCCGGTCCCGGCCGAACGCCTTGAACGTGATCTTGGTCCCCGGCGGGTACTGCCGCCGCTTGTACTCGGCGCGGTCCACCATCTGCAGCACCCGCTCGACCAGCTCGGCGTCGAAGCCCTCGGCGATCAGGTCCGCGTAGCTGCGGTCGCTCTCCACGTAGCCGTCCAGCACCACGTCGAGCACGTCGTACTCGGGCAGCGAGTCCTGGTCCACCTGGTCCGGCCGCAGCTCCGCCGACGGCGGCTTGGTGATCGAGTTCTCCGGGATCGGCGGCACCTCGCCGCGCTTCTCCGCATCCGCGTTGCGCCACTGCGCCAGCTTCCACACCAGCGTCTTCGGCACGTCCTTGATCGGCGCGAAGGCACCCACCGCGTCGCCGTACATGGTGGAGTAGCCCACCGCCAGCTCGGTCTTGTTCCCGGTCGCCAGCACCAGGTGCCCGCGCTGGTTGGACAGCGCCATCAGCAGCACGCCGCGGGCGCGCGCCTGCACGTTCTCCTCGGCCAGCCCGGCCAGCTCCAGCTGCCGCACGTACACGTCGACCATGTCGGCGATCGGCTGCACCTCGAAGTGGCAGCCGATGCGCTCGGCCAGTTCGGCGGCGTCGGAGCGGGAGTGCTCGGAGGAGTAGTTCGACGGCATCGAAACGCCGTGCACCGCGTCCGCACCGAGCGCGTCCGCGGCCAGCGCCGCGACGACCGCCGAGTCGATGCCGCCGGAGAACCCGAAGGTCACCGACCGGAAACCGTTCTTGTGCACGTAGTCGCGCAGCCCGGTGACCAGCGCGCCCCACACCTCGGCCTCGTCGTCCAGCGGCTCGGCAGGGGGAGCGGACGGCAGCGGCTCGTAGCTCGGCAGCGGTTCGGGCTGCACCACGATCCGCTGCACGTCGAAGGCCGGCATCCGCATCGGGCCCGGCTCGGCGGACACCGTCGTCGAGGTGTGGCCGCCCGCGGTCAGCTCCAGGTCCTGCAGCAGCAGGTGCTCGGCGAACTGCGGCGCCCGCGCGGTGATCTCGCCGTCCCCCGCGGCGATCATCGAATCGCCGTCGAAGACCAGCTCGTCCTGCGCGCCGACCAGGTTGACGTAGGCCAGCGGCGCCCCGGCTTCGGCCGCCCGCCGCACGACCAGCGGGGTGCGGGCGTCGTCCTTGGCGCGCTCGTAGGGCGAGCCGTTGAGGCACACCACGAGGTCCACGCCGACCTGGCCCAGCGCGGCCACCGGGCCGCCGTTCTGCCAGATGTCCTCGCAGATCACCACGCCGACGTCCAGCCCGTGGAACCGCACGATCGGCAGGTCGAAACCGGGCGCGAAGTAGCGGGCCTCGTCGAACACGCCGTAGTTCGGCAGGTGGTGCTTGTGGTAGGTCGCCACGATCTCGCCGCCGTAGAGCAGCGACGCGGAGTTGCGCGGACCTTGGTCGTCGCGGCCGAGGTGTCCGACGATCACCAGCGCGTCGCCGCAACCGGCCTCCTGCAACCGGCGGGCGAGCTGCTCGACCTCGGCGAGGTTGGCCGCGGCGAACGACTTGCGCAGCGCGAGGTCCTCGACCGGGTAACCCGACAGCACCATCTCGGGGAACGCCACCAGGTGGGCGCCCTCCTGCACGGCGCGACGGGTCCACTCCAGGACCATCGAGCTGTTCCCGGCGATGTCGCCGACGCATGCGTTGACCTGTGCGAGTGCGATGCGCAACTGGGGCATGGCCCCATCTTCGCGCACCCGACCGGGCGGTGTCGTCCCGCCCGGCGCGGCTCACACCGCTCCCCGCATGTCACGATCCTGTGGTGAACCGCCTACTGACAGTGCTCTCCGCCGTCGTCGTGCTGGGCGCCGCCGCGTGCAGCCTGCCGACGCAGAGCCCCCAGCCGCTGCAGCCGCACACCGAGCGGAAGGGTCCGGTCGGACCGGTTCCGCCGGGCTTGGAGCGCTTCTACGGCCAGGAGCTGTCGTGGGGGCCCTGCGCGCCTTACGCCCGGACCGAGAGCGACCGGACCGCTTACGCCAGCCCCGGTATCGAGTGCGCGCGCCTGCAGGTCCCGATGGACTACGCCGCCCCGCAAGGCGAGGCGATCACCATCGGCGTCCTGCGCAGCCCGGCCACCGACCAGCAGCAGAAGATCGGTTCGCTGCAGATCAACCCCGGTGGTCCGGGGGCGTCCGGGATGAGCACGGCGGCCAGCCTGGCCGGATCGGTGCGCAGCACCGAGCTGGGGGAGCGGTTCGACCTGATCGGCTTCGACCCGCGCGGCATCGGCGCCTCCGAACCGGAGGTGCGGTGCCTGACCGACCAGGAGCGCGACGCCGACCGGTTGGACTCCGACGCGGACACCTCGCCGGCCGGGGTGGCGCAGACCGAGAGCGAGGAGCGCGACTACGCGAGCAAGTGCGCCCAGCGCACCAACCCGAAGCTGCTGGCCAACGTCGGCACGCGCGACGTCGCCCGGGACATGGACGTGCTCCGCTCGGCGCTCGGCGACGAGAAGCTCAACTACGTCGGCTACTCCTACGGCACCCGGATCGGCGCGGAGTTCGCCGAGAAGTTCCCCGGCAACGTGCGGGCGATGGTGCTCGACGGCGCGATCGACCCCGGTCAGTCGGCTATCGACCAGCTGGTGGCGCAGGGTGCCGGGTTCCAGCGCGCCTTCAACGACTTCGCGGTCTGGTGCGCGGCGCGCCAGCAGTGCTCGCTGGGGCGCGACCCGAAGACCGCGGTGGCGCAGTTCCAGCAGATCACCCGTCCGCTGGTGGAGCGCCCGGTGCGCGCCGGTGACGGCCGCGAGCTGTCCTACAAGGACGCCACGATGGGCGCGATCCAGGCGCTCTACACACCTAGTCTCTGGGACCAGCTGGACGGCGGGCTCGCCGAGCTGCGCCAGGGCAGCGGCCGGACCCTGCTCGCGCTCTCCGACAGCTACTTCAGCCGCGGCCAGAGCGGCCGCTACTCCAACACCAACGACGCCTTCGACGCCGTGCACTGCGTCGACGACCAGCGCGTGATGGATCCGAACGTGCGCCGCGAGGCCGACCGCCGCTACCGCGAGGCGGCGCCGTTCCTCGACGACGGCAACCCGCCGAGCGCGGCGCTCGACATGTGCGCGTTCTGGCCGGTCCCGGTCACCGGCGAACCGACCGAGCCCGAAGTCGGCGCGCTGCCCCCGACGCTGGTGATCTCCACCACTGGTGACCCGGCGACGCCCTACGACGCGGGCGTCAAGCTCGCCGACGCGCTGCACGGTCGCCTGCTCACCTTCGAGGGCACCCAGCACACGGTGTTCCTGCAGGGCGTTTCCTGCGTCGACGACGCGGGCACGCGATACCTGGTCGACCTGAAGGTCCCCGCTGACGGAGCGCGCTGCTCGTCGAAGTGACCAACGTGCAGAAGGGCGTCTCCCGGCCGGGGAGGCGCCCTTCGCCACGTCCGGGTTGCCGCCGTGCGAACCAACCCGCGCGTCCGCCGAGGCGGCCGAACGGACGATGGTGAAGCAGATCACATCGCATCTATCGTCTGGCAATGGACAAAGCGGACGAAGGTGGGCGTGGAGCCAGCGAGCGGAGCGTGACATCGGTGCTGCTGTCCGGCGGCACGTACCGGGGACTGGGCGAACAGGTCCTCTCCCCGGCGGAGGAGCGGTTCGAACGGGCCCGCCGCACTGCGGGGCTGTTCCTGGCCCCGGCGCTGACCGTCCTGTTCCTCCTGCTGCCGACCGAACTCGAACCGGCCCAGCACAAGCTCGCCGCGGTGCTCCTCGGCGTCATCGTGCTGTGGGTCTGCGAACCGGTGCCGATCCCCGTCGGCGGGCTCATCGGCGTCGGCGCGGTGGTGGTCCTCGGCGTCCTGCCGCCCGACGACGTCCTCGCGCCGTTCGGCTCCTCCACCGTCTTCACCTTCATCGGGGCGTTCATCCTCGCCCAAGCGATGCTCCGCCATGGCGTGGCCAGGCGTTTCGCGTTCACGATCCTGTCGCTGCCCGGTGTCGGCCGCAGCGCCTCGCGGGTGATCATCGCCTTCGGGGTGATCACCTGCCTGCTGTCCGCGGTGGTGTCCAACACCGCGACCGTCGCGATGCTGCTGCCCACCGCCGTCGGCATCCTCGCGGTCATCGCCGAGCTGGTCCGCAAGCAGCTGCCGGAAGGTGCGCCGTTCGACCCGCTGCGGCTGCGGGTCGGAGTCGCCCTGATGCTGATGCTCGCCTACGGCGCCAGCGTCGGCGGCCTGCTCACCCCGATCGGCTCGCCGCCGAACCTGATCGGCCGCGGACTGATCGAAGAAGCCACCGGCCAGCGCATCTCCTTCCTGCAGTGGATGGCCATGGCCGCGCCGGTCTGCCTGCTGATGTTCGCGGTGCTGGCCGGCGTCTTGCTGCTGCTCAACCGGCCCGAGATCAACAAGCTGTCGGGCGTCGAGGACTACGTCGCCGCTGAACGCGCCAAGCTCGGCAAGCTCTCGCGAGCGGAGAAGAACACGCTGATCGCCTTCGCCGTCACGGTCGCGCTGTGGGTGACGCCCGGCGTGGTCGCGCTGGTCGCGGGCAACGACTCGCCGGCCTACGACCTGATCAGCGACCGGCTCGACGAGGGCATCGTCGCCGTGCTCGGCGCGGCGCTGCTGTTCCTGCTGCCCACCGACTGGTCCCAGCGCCGCTTCACGCTCGCCTGGACCGAGGCCAGCCGCATCGACTGGGGCACGGTGGTGCTGTTCGGCACCGGCATCATCTTCGGCTCCCTGCTCGCCGAAACCGAGCTCGCCCAGACCATCGGCCGGGGAGCGGCCGACGCGCTGGGCTTCTCCAGCACCGTCGCGATCACCATCTTCGCCATCGCGCTGGCGGTGCTGATCTCCGAGACGACCTCGAACACCGCCGCCGCAGCGGTCGTGGTGCCGATCGTGATCCCGATCGCGGTCGCCGCCGGGATCAACCCGTTCGTGCCCGCCCTGGCCGCGACCTTCGCCGCGTCCTTCGGGTTCATGCTGCCGGTGTCGACCCCGCAGAACGCGGTGGTCTACGGCTCGGGAGCGGTGCCGATCACCAAGATGATCCGCGCCGGAGCCGTCTTCGACATCGCCGGCGCGGTGCTGATCGCCCTCGTCCTGCCGCCCATGATCGCCCTCATCGGTTTCGGGTGACCCGGGGTTCATGGACCAGTTACGCGATTCGGCGCTGGAACTCTTAGGCTGCGAGCATGAACCGCCAGCAGGAGTTCGTGCTCCGCACCTTGGAGGAACGTGACATCCGCTTCGTGCGGCTGTGGTTCACCGACGTCCTCGGCATGCTCAAGTCGGTAGCGATCTCGCCCGCCGAGTTGGAAGGCGCCTTCGCCGAGGGCATCGGGTTCGACGGCTCGGCCATCGAGGGCTTCGCCCGGATCTACGAATCGGACATGGTCGCCAAGCCGGACCCGGCCACCTTCCAGGTGCTGCCCTGGGAGACCCCGGACGGCGAGCACTACTCGGCCCGGATGTTCTGCGACATCCACATGCCCGACGGCTCCCCGTGCTGGTCGGACCCGCGGCACGTCCTGCGCCGCACCCTGGCCAGGGCCACCGAGTCGGGCTTCACCTGCTACGTGCACCCCGAGATCGAGTTCTTCCTGCTCAAGAACCTGCCCGACGACGGTTCCGAGCCGGTGCCCGCCGATTCCGGCGGCTACTTCGACCAGGCCAGCCACGACGCCGCCCCCCACTTCCGGCGCAACGCCATCGAAACGCTCGAGGCGATGGGCATCTCGGTGGAGTTCAGCCACCACGAGGGCGCGCCCGGCCAGCAGGAGATCGACCTGCGCTACGCCGACGCGCTGACCATGGCCGACAACGTGATGACCTTCCGGTACGTGGTGAAGGAAGTCGCCATGACCCAAGGCGTGCGCGCCTCGTTCATGCCGAAGCCCTTCAGCGCCCAGCCCGGATCGGGCATGCACACCCACTTCAGCCTCTTCGAGGGCGACCAGAACGCCTTCTACCACCCGGAGAACCCGTTCGAGCTCTCCGACGTCGGCCGCGCGTTCGTGGCCGGCATCCTGCACCACGCCCGCGAGATCAGCGCGGTGACCAACCAGTGGGTCAACTCCTACAAGCGCCTGATCGTCGGTGGTGAGGCCCCGACGGCGGTGTGCTGGGGCCACGCGAACCGCTCGGCCCTGGTCCGGGTGCCGATGTACTCGCCGGGCAAGGCGTCCTCGCGCCGCGTCGAGGTCCGCAACCTGGACTCGGCCTGCAACCCGTACCTGGCCTACGCGGTGATCCTCGCGGCCGGCCTGCGCGGCGTGGACAAGGGCTACGAGCTGCCGCCCGCCACCGAGGACGACGTGTGGGGCCTGACCGAGCGCGAGCGCAAGGCGGCCGGCTACGCCAACCTCCCGCAGAACCTCAACGAGGCGCTGAGCGAGCTGGAGTCCTCCGAGCTGGTCGCCGAAACACTGGGCGAGCACGTCTTCGACTTCTTCCTCCGCAACAAGCGCGAGGAGTGGAACGCCTACCGCAGCCACGTAACGCCCTACGAGCTACGCACCCTGATGCCGATGCTCTGAGAATCTGTCTGACGTACTCGGTTTGCGTGGCGGTGCGGGTGGCGGAACCTCAGACACCGCCTGGCTGCGGGATCCCGTTCTTATGTATGTCCAATACACGGCGAACGGGCTGTCCTCGCCAGGCGGCGTCTGAGAACCCGCGGCGGTGCCGGTTGCTTAGGTGGGCTAAACGCCTTCGGCGTTTCAAA
>NZ_JBEOVY010000381.1:0-6965 GCF_040295745.1 Saccharopolyspora sp. NPDC002686 | reverse complement strand
GTCGTGAGCACTTTGGGGTGCTCTAGCGCCCCAAAGTGCTCACGACCTCGCGGTCAGGGCAGGGGTGTGCTGTACATGATCCGCTGGGTGTCGTGTTCGGTGACCGTCCAGAGCTCGTCGCGGCCCGGCCAGTAGGACAGGTCCTCCACGCCGATCGCCACGTCGTACTCGGTTCCGCTCGGTTGGAGGACGCCGTCGCCCGTTGCCGCTTGGAGGTGGCCCGGTCCTGTTGTTCCGCCTCCCGTGCTGCTCAGGTACCAGCGGCCGCCCGTTGACAGGGCGCCTTGGACCCTGGGTTTGGGCAGGCGGTGGGCGGTGGCCGCTCGCCACATGCCGTGGCTGTCGAGCTGGGGCAGTCCGCTGTTGCCGTCCAGGGGCCATTGGGCCACGCGGCCGTTGAGGTTCGGGTCGCCCTGGTCCGCGCAGTACTCGCCGGTCGTCAGGACGTCCGGGGTGGAGCTCCGGTCGAGGCCGGCGTAGGAGAACTTCTGCGGACCGCTGGCGTTGCACTTGTTGTCCGCCGGGAAGGTCGCCAAACCGCCTGGATTCGAGTAGCCCTTCACCTGCGGCATGACGTACCGGTAGCCGTAGCTGTAGTACGTGCCGCTCTGGCGGCCGATCTGGCTGCTGTCGGTGACGTCGCCGTTGGCCGCCGACTTGATGTCGAAGATGTAGCGCATGTCGAACACCCGGATGCCGCGGCGGGTGTCGACCACGTACAGGTAGTTGCCGTACCAGACGATGCCGCCCGCGTGGACGCTGCTGCCGTCACCGGCCTGCGGGGTGGTCACCGGCTCGTAGCTCGGGTTCCCGTAGCTGTTGATGTACGGGTAGGCCAGCAGGACGTGCTGGTAGTTGCCGGTATCGGTGTCCAGGAACGACACCCGCACGCCCTTGACCGGGTCCGTCTGCTTGTCGTACCAGCTGACCAGGATCGCCTGCTTGGTGCCCCAGTGCTGGTCGTCCTGCGCATCGGCGACCGTGGTGATGCCCTGCGGGTACCACTCGGTCGTGTCGTTGTCGCCCTTGTTGAAGCAGAACTTCCGCGCCACCGGCCGGGTGTTCGGCGCGAGCGCCGGTGACGTGCAGTCCGCGCCCTTCGGGGCGTCGTCGCGGTTGGCCTGCTCGAGGATGTTCTGCACGCCGAGCTTGGGCAGTTCGGCGTCGAGCTGGTCGACGACGCCCTGGAGGTCGGCGTTCGTGGGCTCGAGCTGGAAGTCCGCCAGCGATGGTGGCGTCGCTGCCGCCGCGGATGCTGGTAGGGCGGCGGTCACCAGACCCGCTGCCACGGCCAATGCGGTCGCTAGATGTCGTTTCCCCACCGGGGTCTCCTCACTCCGCGCGCGCCGAGATCGGCACGGGGTGATTTTGCGGAAGTTCTCCCGAAAAAGCACCCATGAGCGCCCGTTCGGCCCACTCCGGAACCTTCCCGGATGCAGCGACGTCCGAGGAGCGGCGCAGTAGGCTCACCGCGGCGGGAAGGGGTGCGATGTCGAGCGAACTCGACGAGGCGATCGCGCGCCGCTGCGCGCAGCTCGGCGAGGAGCTGGACGACGAGACCGCCTACCAGCTGCTGGTGGAGCTCGGGGATCTGCTGCTGGAACGCGCTCGGACGACCGGTGCCGACGTGGACGAAGTGCTGGCGGTCGCCGGGAGCCTCCTCGACGCGCTGGACGGAGCATCACCGGCCCGGGCGGCGCCGCTCTACCAGCTCGGACTCGCTCATGCAGTGCGCGGTGAACGCGGGGACACCGCCGAATTCCGCACTGCGGTGGGCTATTTGCAGCAGGCGCGACCACTGGTGGACGTTCCCGAGGTCATCGCCCGGATCGGGCTGATCACCAGCTTCGCGGTCGCGGCGCTGGAGGAACTCGAGCACGTCGACGCAGCGCTGACCGACCTGCGCACGGCCTACGACCTGCTCCCCGATTCACCGCTGCGGGACCAGGTCCGCTTCCGGCGCGGTTCGATGCACCTCTTCCGGTACCTGGCGCAGGGCGGGGACGAGACCGACCGCCTGACCGCGACCGAGGACCTCACCGCGACGTTGGAGGTGTTCTCCGACGAGCGGACGTCGGACGCGTGCCACCTGGGGCTCGCGATGCTCCACTCCCACAAGAGCGTTCCCGCTGAACTGCGCAGCGGCCGGGGTTTCGCCGGTCCACTGCCGCAGTCCGTGCCCACCGAGGACTTCGCCGATGCGCGCCGGCATCTCAGCGCGCTTTCCCCCACTGCGGCCGAGGATCCGGCCATGAACGTCGTCAACGTGCTGTTCCGCGCCGGAGCGGACTTCCACGATTCGACGCCGGAGGACTGGGCGAACGCCATCGGCGAACTCGACAGCGCGCGGGCGAACTGGCCCGAGGACGAGCCCGGCGAGCGAGAACTCGTCGGGCTGCAGGCCGCTCTGGCCTCCATGCTCGCCAAGACCAGCGGGAGCTCCGAGGACACCGACACGGCATCCGCGCAGCTCGCCGCAGCAGCCGCTGCACTTCCGCCGGACAGCCCCATGCGGTCGCTGCTGCTGAGCGGATTGCGGATGACTTCGACCGGCTTCGCCCAGGAACCGGGGGATCTGGACCTGGAGGACGTCGGCTCCGTGGTGCGGCGCCTCGAGCACGCGCTGGAGCACTTCGCCGACGACGACCCCGACCGCGCCGAGGTGTTGACGCAGCTGGTAGGTGCTCTGTTCCTGTCGGTCGCGACGAGCCGGGACGAGTCGCCCGATCTGCTCGACCGCGTCCGCGAGATGACCGAGCAGGCGATCGAGCGAAGTGCGGCCGATCCGGTCAACATGGGGATCAACCACGTCTTCCTGAGCATGGCCGAAGGTTTCCACGCGATCAACAACCGCGACGGGCAACTGCTGAACTCCGCGGTGGCGAACGTCCAGCGCGCCGACGAACTGCTGCCCGCGGAGCACCGCACTCGAAGAGTTCTCAAGTCATGGCTGGGAAATCTGCTCACCCAGCGGTACATGACCTCCGGCGGGAACGAAGACCTCGAAGCGGCCCGGCAACTCGCAGCCGAGTCAGGCGGGGACGACCTCCACGCGCGGTACAACGCCGCCTTCCGGCACTTCTCGCCCCACCTCGACGACGCCGAAGGGCTCGGTCGATCCGCTGAAGAGCTCGAACGGCTCCTGGCCGACATGCCGCACAACAACGTGCTGCGTCCCAGGGCGGAAAGCTCGCTGGCGACGTTCCAGCTGCTCCAGAAAGCGCTCACGAGCCACGGTTCGGACCTGGACCAGCGCGAACGCGACGAAATGCGCCGCACCCTCCAGAACGTCTTCGACGCCGCCGAGGAAGTGCCCGACCACCACATCGACAAGACCGGTGAAATGCTCGGCGCGGCGAGCATCTGCATCACCTCGGCCTTCGCGATGCAGGACTTGCCGCTGGTCAACCGGGGCATCAGCATGCTGGCCGGGCTCAGCTCGAAACCCGACCTGTTCCCCCGGGAACGCCGGAACGCGCTCGGCATGCTGGCCACCTCGCTGAGACATCGCTACGAGCTCACGCGGGATCCGCGGGACCTCAGCAACGCGGTGAACCGGTTCGAGCAGATCCTGCGCGAGTTCGAGTTCGAGCCGGGCGAGTTCGAGAACGCGAGCGTGCTGAACTCGCTGGCCAACTGCTACTTCACCCGCAACGACCGGATGCGCCGCGATCCGCAGCGGGCCATCGCGACCGCCCTCGACGGCTTGCGCGAACGCGCCCGCACCGTGCTGCTGCAGTCGAGCGCGCGTCGAGCGTTGAAGACCGCGAGCGCCGCGACCGGTGAAGCCGCCGAAGTGAGCCACTGGTGCCTCGCCCTCGGGCAGCCGGAAGACGCTGTGCAAGCGCTCGAGCTGGGGCGCGGGATGGTCCTGCACGCTGCGACGGTCGAGGCGACCATGTCTGATCTGCTGCGCGAACACGGCCGCGCGGACCTCGCCGAGCGGTGGATTTCCGAGGTGGGGCAACAACAACCGTGGGACGTCGGCGCGCTCGGCGGAACCGATGTCGTGGTGCCCAGCGATCTGCGCACGCAGGTGCTGCGGACCTTCCACGGCACCGACGTCGAGGCGCAGCTGCTCTCGCCGCCTCCGGTCAAGGAGATTGCAGCTGGGTTGAGCTCGACGCGGACCCGGGCGCTGGTCTACCTGCTGCCCGGCGTCGCGGTGCTGGTCACCGCCGACGGCCAGGTCGAGCAGGTGAGGTCGCTGCAGCTCACCGAGGACGGACCGGTCGCGCGGTTCGACCAGGCGCAGCGTCAGCGCGCTCGCGGTGAGCCCGTCGAGGACGAGTGGCGGGCGGCGTTGGAGGCCGTGTGCGACTGGGCCTGGTCGGCGGTGCTGAACCCGGTGCTGGACCTGCTGGCCGGATCGGGACGGCAGCGAATCGTGCTGGTACCGGTGGGAAAGCTGGGCGCCGTGCCGTGGCACGCCGCGCGGCGGCGGGTTCCCGGCGGGAAGGTCCGGTACGCCTGCCAAGACGCCGTGCTCTGCTACGCCGCTTCGGCACGGCAGTTCCTCGACGCAGCTCGACGGGAAGTCCGGCCCTGGGACAGCGAACCCGTCCTGCTGCGGACACCGGAGCTGCACTGGAGCCGGCACGAGATGGGCCACATCCACCGCACCCACTACCAGCACGGCTCCTACCTGGGAAAACCGCGCGATCCTCGGCGCCGCGACCGGCAGCCGCCGCCGAAGCCCGACGACGTGCTGGCGTTGCTGCCCACCGCCTCGCTGCTCCACCTGGCCTGCCACGCCACCCCCGCCGAACTGCCGGTGGAGTCGGCGTTGCTGCTGGGTGCGCGCGAAGTGCTGCCGGTGCAGGACGTCCTGCGGCAGGCCCGGGACCGGCCGCGCGATGCGGCGGGGGCGCTGGTCGTGCTCGCCGCCTGCGCCAGCGACCTCACCGACCGGCAGCACGACGAAGTGCTGACGCTGTCCACCGCGTTCCTCGCCGCCGGAGCCGCCGGTGTGATCGGCACCCGGTGGGAGGTGCTGGACCTGCCCACCGCCATGTTCATGATCGTCTTCCACCACTTCCTCAACTCCGGCAGCACCGACCCGGCCGGTGCGCTGCGCGCCGCGCAGCTGTGGATGCTGGATCCGCGGCGCCGCCCGCTGCCCGGGATTCCCGAGGAGCTGGCGGCCTTTTTCACCGAAGTCGACCCCACCGCACCGCAGCACTGGGCAGCATTCACCTACCAAGGCCGATGAAGGAGGAAACCGGTGGCGACGTTCGGCATCGACCTCGGCACGACGCACTCGTGCATCGCCTACGTCGACGAGTCCACCCGACCGGTGATCGCCAAGAGCGCGATCGGCGAGGACACCACGCCGTCGGTGGTCTACTTCGAGCGGCCGGGCGTCGCGCTCGTCGGCACGGCGGCGAAGAACTCCGCACTGCTCGCCCCGCACCTGGTGGCGCAGCTGGTCAAGCGGGACATGGGGCGGTCCGGCGTCGAGTTCACCTACCACCGCGAGCGGTACACGCCGGAGAAGATCTCCGCGCTGGTCCTGCGCGAACTCGCCCGCGCCGCCGAGGAGAACACCGGCCTGCCGGTGCGGGACGTGGTGATCACCGTGCCCGCCTACTTCGGCATCGCCGAACGCGAAGCCACCCGGCGGGCCGGGGAGATCGCCGGGCTGAACGTGCTGGACGTGCTCGCCGAACCGGTCGCCGCCGCGCTGCACCACCACGCGGTGGACGAGACGCCGGGCACCCGGCACGTGCTGGTCTACGACCTGGGCGGCGGCACCTTCGACACCACCGTGATCCGGGTGTCCGGCGACGACGTCCAGGTGGTGTGCACCGACGGGGACGGCGAGCTGGGCGGCGCGGACTGGGACCAGCGGATCGTGGAGCACCTGCTCAGCACCTTCCGCGACGCGCACCCGAACCTGGACCCCAGCGCCGACGACCTGGCCGTGCAGGAGTTCACCGACCGGGCCGAGGAGGTCAAGAAGGCGCTCAGCGCAACGATGTCCCGCAACGTGGCGCTGCGGTTCGGCGGAGCTGCGGTCAACGTGCGGTTCACCCGGGAACTGCTGGAGGAGCTCACCGCGGACCTGCTGGACCGGACTGCGGCGATCACCGAGCGGATCGTCGAAACCGCCCGCCGCAAGGGCGTCGACCGGTTCGACGAGGTGCTGCTGGCCGGCGGCATGACCCGGATGCCCACGGTGGCCGCAGCGCTGCAGGCGCGGTTCGGGCTGTCACCGCGGCTGTCCGAACCCGACCTGGCGGTCGCCAAGGGAGCCGCGCTGTTCGCGCTGATCAGGCAGGCCAAGAGCACTCGCGGCGCGGCTCGGCAGCTGGGCATCACCGAGGCCGATGCCGCGGCGATGGCCAAGAAGCGGGTGTCGACCGTGGTGCCCAGGGCGTTCGGGGTCAAGGCCGTCGATCCGCGCGATCCGCTGGCGCTGACCGATCCCATGCGCGCCCGGCAGATGGTGGCGCACCTGCTGCAGGCCAACACCCGGCTGCCCGCCGACACCGGCCGTACCCGTTCCAGACGGCCATCGACAACCAGCGGATGGTCGAGATCGAGGTCTGGGAGCAGGCCGGGCCGACGCCCTCCGAGGAGCTGGCCGACAACACCAAGATCGGGCACGGCATGCTCACCGGTATCCCGGCCCGGCCGGCCGGCTGCCGGATCGAGGTCACCTTCGCCATGTCCGAGACCGGCGAACTCACCGTGCACGCCAAGGAACTGGAGACCGGCAACGATGTGCGCTTCGAACTCAACATCGGCGGCGCGGACCGCGGAACCATCGCCGAGGCCCGCACCGACATCGCCGGTCACTCCGTCAGCGGCTAGGACCGCAGGTTCAAAGAGGGTTTTCCATCCTCGTCCTGCGGGGCGGTGCGGGTGGCGGAACCTCAGCGCCCGCCTGGACTCCGGGTGCCCGACTTTATGTATGCCAATACACGGCAGTCGGGCCGTCCTCGCCAGGCGAACGCTGAGAA
>NZ_JBEOVY010000380.1:0-6986 GCF_040295745.1 Saccharopolyspora sp. NPDC002686 | reverse complement strand
GACGCGCTGTGCGCCGGCTTGGCCGATCTCGCCGGGCAGGACGGCGGCGAGCTGGTGGAACACCGCTACCGGAGGTTCCGGCGACTCGGCCCGCTGACGCCCCTGGACGCCGGATGAGCGTTCAACCTCAATGGATCGGAGAGCGCGATGTTCGAGAAGGTACTGGTCGCCAACCGGGGCGAGATCGCGCTGCGCGTCATCCGCAGCTGCGACGAACTGGGCATCCGCACCGTCGCCGTGCACTCCACAGTGGACCGCGATTCGGCCCCGGTGCGCGCCGCGGACGAGTCGGTGCAGATCGGTCCGCCGTCGCCGACCCGCAGCTACCTCAACGCGGCGGCGGTGCTGGAAGCCGCAGCGCGCACGGGTGCCGAAGCGATCCACCCCGGCTACGGCTTCCTGTCCGAGGACGCCTTCTTCGCCGATGCCTGCGAGAACGCCGGGATCACGCTGATCGGCCCGCCCGCCGCGGTGATGGCGCGCCTCGGTGACAAGACGTCGGCGCGCGCGACCATGGTGCAGGCGGGGCTTCCGCTGCTGCCGGGCAGCGTTGACCCGCTCACCCCCGAAGACGCGCTGGAACTCGCGAACAGCATCGGATATCCGGTCATCGTCAAGGCTGCGGCCGGTGGTGGCGGGCGCGGGATGCGGATCGTCCGGTACAGCGAGGACTTCGCCGAGGCCTACCGGCAGACGCAGGCCACCGCGCAGCTGCTGTTCGGCGACGGCCGGGTCTACGTGGAGAAGTACCTGGAGCGGGCGAGGCACGTCGAGGTCCAGGTGCTGGCCGACGGCCACGGCCGCGTGATCCACCTCGGCGAGCGGGACTGCACGATGCAGCGCAGGCACCAGAAGCTGGTGGAGGAGACGCCGGCGCCGCGCCTGCCCGACGGCCTCGCCGAGCGCATCTGCGCCGCAGCCGTCACCGGTGCCCGGGCTGCGGGCTACGTCGGTGCCGGCACGTTCGAGTTCCTGGTCCAGGACGGCGACTTCTACTTCATGGAGGTCAACTGCCGGATCCAGGTCGAGCACCCGGTCACCGAGGTGGTCACCGGCATCGACCTGGTCCGCGAGCAGATCAGGATCGCGGCCGGCCACGCGCTGGAGCTCGGCCAGGACGAGGTGCAGCGCCGCGGTGTGGCCATCGAGTGCCGCATCAACGCCGAGGACCCGGCGGCCGACTTCATGCCGACACCCGGGCTGCTGCGCGAATTCGTCCCGTCCGGCGGGCCGTTCGTCCGCGTGGACACCCACGCGCACGCCGGTTACGAGGTGCCGCCCAACTACGACTCGCTGCTGGCGAAGCTCGTGGTGTGGGGCCGTGACCGGGAGGAGGCCATCGGCCGGATGCGCCGGGCCATCGGGGAGTTCCGGATCGAGGGCGACCGGGTGCGCACGACCGGCGACTTCCTGCGCCGGATCATCGACGACGAACGCTTCCGCAAGGCCGAGCACACCACCCGCCTCGCCGAAGAGCTCGCCCGAGCGGCGACCAGCTGAGCGCAGAGCCCCTCCGATCCCGCGATCGGAGGGGCTCTGCGCTCAGCGGTTCTCGTTGCTGGACCAGTGATCCGGATTCGCCCGGTACCACTCGACGACCTGGGCCAAGCCCTCCTCGAAGTTCCAGCGCGGGGCGAACCCGAGCTCGGCGCGGATCTTCGAGTCGTCGATCGAGTAGCGCAGGTCGTGCCCCTTGCGGTCCTCGACGTGGTGCAGCAGGCTCCGGTCGGCGCCGCACAGCTCCAGCAGCTTCTCGGTGATCTGCAGGTTCGTGCGCTCGGTTCCCCCGCCGACGTTGTAGATCTCGCCGGCCCGGCCCTTGGTGAGCACGAGGTGGATGGCGGTGCAGTGGTCCTCCACGTGCAGCCACTCCCGCACGTTGCGGCCGTCGCCGTACAGCGGGACGGGCCTTCCCCTGAGCAGGTTCGTGGTGAACAGCGGGATCAGCTTCTCGACGTGCTGGTACGGGCCGTAGTTGTTGCTGCACCGCGTGATCCGCACGTCCAGCCCGTGGGTCCGCCAGTAGGAGCGCGCGATCAGGTCGCTGCCCGCCTTGGACGCCGCGTACGGCGAGTTCGGCAGCAGCGGCTCCTCCTCGGTCCACGAACCCCGCGGGATGGAGCCGTACACCTCGTCGGTGGAGACGTGCACGACGGTCCGGACCCCGGAGTGGAGGCAGCAGTCCAGCAGCGTCTGGGTGCCTAGCACGTTGGTGCGCACGAAATCCGCTGCCGCGGTCAACGACCTGTCCACATGGGACTCGGCGGCGAAGTGGACGACCGCGTCGTGGCCGGGCAAGGTGCGCAGGAGCAGCTCCTGATCGCAGACGTCGCCCCGCACGAAGGTCAGCCGCGGGTCGCCCATCGGCAGGTTCGCCGTGCTCCCCGCGTAGGTCAGCTTGTCGACGACGGTCACCCCGGCGCCTTCGCAGCCGGGGTGGTCATCGGCCAGCACGGACCGGACGTACTGGGAACCGATGAAACCCGCCCCGCCGGTGACGAGGATCTTCATTGTCCGCCCCTTTCCAGGCATGGCGCTCGCTGCCAGGCGGATGCTGCCGGGGTCGGATCGAGACCCGGTGGAGCTCGTGCCGTCCACCGTCCCTCGAGCGGGACTTCCGCTCGCTTCGAGCGCGGTGCCGCACCCTCGGTGCAGTCCTGGCGCAGGAGAGGGACCGATCGGAATGAAGCGAACCTGAGCAGGGAGGCACCGTGTTCCGGGATATCTCGGCGTTCCACGACTGGTTCGCCGACCGCAGCCGGGCGAACGCCTACCGCGTCGCCCGCACCCCGCTGGACCAGCTCGACGGATGGCACTTCGACGCCGACACCAACCTCGTGCACCGCAGCGGGCGGTTCTACTCCATCGAGGGGCTGGAGGTCGTCACCGACCACCGCGAGGTGGAGTCCTGGACGCAACCGATCATCCGGCAACCGGAGATCGGCATCCTCGGCATCCTGGTCAAGGAGTTCGACGGCGTTCCGCACTGCCTGATGCAGGCGAAGATGGAACCCGGCAACATCAACATGATCCAGCTCTCGCCGACGGTGCAGGCGACCCGGAGCAACTACATGCGGGTCCACCAAGGCAACGCGGTGCCGTACCTGGAGTACTTCGTCGCCCCGCGCCGGGGCCGGGTGGTCTTCGACGCGCTGCAGTCCGAGCAGGGATCCTGGTTCCTCAACAAGCGCAACCGGAACATGATCGTCGAGGTCGCCGACGAGGTCGAGCTGCTCGAGGACTTCTGCTGGCTGACCTTCGACCAGCTCGGCGAACTGCTGCGCGAGGACAACCTGGTGAACATGGACTCCCGGACCGTGCTGTCCGGGCTCCCGTTCCTGTCCTGGCCCGGTGGTTCTCCCGGTCTGGACGGCCGGGCCGCCCACCCCGCCGAGGAACTGCTGAGCTGGTTCACCGAAGCCCGCTCCCGGTACCGGCTGGACCGGCGGGTGCTGCCGCTGGCGCAGGTGGGCGGCTGGGTCCGCGACGCCGAGGTGATCCGCCACGAGAGCAACCGGTACTTCACCGTGGTCGGGGTCGACGTGCAGGCCAGCAACCGCGAGGTGTCGAGCTGGTCGCAGCCGATGATCAAGCCCAGCGACCGGGGGGTCATCGCGTTCCTGAGCCGCTGGATCGACGGCGTCTTCCACGTCCTGGTACAGGCCCGCACCGAGGCCGGCACCTCCGACGTCGTCGAGATGTCGCCCACGGTCAACTGCATCCCGTCGAACTACCGCGGCTCACCGGTCGCCCAGCGGCCCCGCTACCTCGACCAGGTCCTGATGGCACCGGCCTCGTCGGTGCTGCTCGACGTGGTGCACTCGGAGGAGGGCGGCCGGTTCTACCACGCGGAGAACCGCTACCTCGTGGTCGAAACCGACGAGGCGTTCCCGGCCGAGGTGCCCGAGGACTTCGTGTGGATGACCCCGGAGCAGCTGGTCGGCTTCGTCCGCTACGGCAACTACGTCAACGTAGCCGCGAGATGCCTGCTCACCTGCATGAACGTAGGCCATCGAGTACCAGAACCGGTTTAGAACCTGTCTGAAGCTCTCGTTTTGCGTGGCGGTGCGGGTGGCGGAACCTCAGCGCCCGCCTGGACTCCGGGTGCCAACCCTTATGTATGCCAATACACGGCGGGTTGGCCGTCCTCGCCAGGCGAACGCTGAGAACCCGCGGCGGTGCAAGCGCCGAGGGTGGGCTAAACGCCTCCGGCGTTTCAAAGACAAGACCAGAAATCCAGGATCGAAGACCGGCCCGAGCGTGATTCGCGCGCAGAGGAGGCATCTGTTGAGTGAGCCGAACGACGGGACGCCGGTGGTCGGCGCCGACCGGCTCCGCCAGGCGATGGCCCGGTTCCCGACCGGGGTCACCATCACCACCACGCTCGACAAAGCGGGAGAGCCGCAGGGTTTCACCGCGGGCTCGCTGGTGTCGGTGTCCCTGGACCCGCCGCTGATCTCGGTGTGCGTGGCGTACGGGGCGAACTGCTACCAGGCCTTCGCCGACTGCGACTCGTTCGCGGTGAGCGTGCTGCGCCACGACCAGGGGGAGCTCGCCCGCACGTTCGCCAGCAAGGGCGCGGACAAGTTCGCCGCGGACGGGCTCACCACGAGCGCCGGTGGGCTTCCGGTCGTGGAGGGAGCGGTGGTCGCCCTGGAGTGCGACGTCCACGGCCGGCACGCCGCCGGTGATCACGTGATCCTGGTCGGCCTCGTGCGCGCGGTGGACCTCGCCGACGGGGACCAGCTGCTCTTCGCCGACCGGCTCTTCTCGCGGCTGAGCCGGTCGTGACCGCACCCCGCCGGACCGAGGAGGACGAAGTGCCCGTCGATCAGCCCACGATCTCCCTCGGCCTGCTCGGATGCGCCGACATCGCCACCCGGCGGTTGCTGCCCGCGTTCGCGGCGGCACCTGGTGTCCGGATCGCCGCGGTGGCCAGCCGCTCGCGGGCGAAGGCGGAACGGGTCGCCGACCTCTTCGGCGCAGAACCGGTCGAGGGCTACTCGCGCTTGCTCGACCGGGCCGACGTCGACGCCGTGTACGTCCCGCTGCCGCCCGGCTTGCACTCGGAATGGGTCGGCCGCGCGTTGCGCGCGGGCAAGCACGTGCTCTGCGAGAAACCGCTCACCACCTCCTCGCAGTCCACTGAGGACCTGCTCGCGCTGGCCCGGGCTCGCGGGCTCGTGCTGATGGAGAACTTCATGTTCCCGCACCACGGACAGCACGCCCGGGTGCGGGAACTGGTCGCAGGCGGAGCGATCGGGACGCTGCACGCCTTCTCCGCCGCCTTCGCGATCCCGCGCAGGCCGGACGACGACATCCGCTACCAAGCTCCGCTCGGCGGAGGTGCGCTGATCGACGTCGGCGGCTATCCGATCGCCGCAGCCGAGTTCTTCCTCGGCGGTGGCCTGCGGGTCGTCGGAGCGCACCTCCGCCACGACGACGAACTCGGCGTCGACCTGGCCGGCAGCGCGCTGCTGCGCACCCCGGACGGGATCAGCGCCACCCTCACCTTCGGGCTCGACCACTTCTACGGATCCCGCTACGAGCTGTGGGGCAGCGCGGGGCGGATCTCGGTCGACCACGTCTTCACCACGCCGGCCACCCACCGGCCGGTGGTGCGCATCGACCGCGCCGAGCGCGAAGAACTGGTGCTCCCGGCCGATGACCAGGTCGCCAACAGCGTCGCGGCGTTCCTGCAGGCGGTGCGGGACGGCGTGGAGCACGGCGTCGCGGCCACCCGGACCAGGGCCGCGCTGATGGCGGACGTCCGACGGCTGGCGGCGAGCTAGGCCCAGCAGGATCCGAGCCGGTCCACCGGTGACGGCGCAGGAACACGGGAAACAGGAGGCGACAGGACATGGCTGACGACAAGACCCGGATCTTGGACCAGGTTCGCGAATACCACCGCAGCAGAGCCGGCGGCGAATTCGTCCCCGGCGTGACCCCGGTGCTGGCCTCCGGAGCCGCGCTGGACGAGGACGACCGGGTGGCGCTGGTCGAGGCGGCGCTGGAGATGCGGATCGCCGCCGGCGTCAGCTCGCGCCGCTTCGAGCGCGAGTTCGCCCGGATGTTCACCCTGCGCAAAGCGCACCTGACGAACTCGGGCTCGTCGGCGAACCTGCTCGCGCTCAGCGCCCTGACCTCGCCCCAGCTGGAGGACTCGCGCCTGGTGCCGGGCGACGAGGTGATCACCGTGGCGGCCGGGTTCCCGACCACCGTGAACCCGATCATCCACAACGGACTCGTCCCGGTCTTCGTCGACGTGGAGCTGGGCACCTACAACACCACCCCGGAACGCGTCGCCGCCGCGATCGGCCCGCGCACCAAGGCCATCATGATGGCGCACTCGCTGGGAAACCCGTTCGCGGTGGCCGAGATCGCCGAACTCGCCGAGCAGCACGGCCTGCTGCTGGTCGAGGACAACTGCGACGCGGTCGGCTCGACCTACCGGGGGCAGCTGACCGGTACGTTCGGCGACCTGGCCACGGTCAGCTTCTACCCCGCGCACCACATCACGATGGGCGAGGGCGGCTGCGTGCTCACCGACAACCTGGCGCTGGCGCGGATCGTGGAGTCGCTGCGCGACTGGGGCCGGGACTGCTGGTGCGAGCCGGGGGAGGACAACCGCTGCTTCAAGCGGTTCGACCAGCAGCTGGGCGATCTGCCGCACGGCTACGACCACAAGTACATCTTCTCCCACGTCGGCTACAACCTGAAGTCCACCGACCTGCAGGCCGCGCTGGGCCTGACCCAGCTCAGCCGCATCGAGGAGTTCGGCGACGCCCGCCGCCGCAACTGGCGGCGGATGCGGGAGGCGCTGGACGGACTGCCCGGTCTCCTGCTGCCCGAGCCGACCCCGGACAGCGACCCCAGCTGGTTCGGATTCGTCCTCACCGTCCTGCCCGACGCCACCTACGACCGCCGGGACCTGGTGGCCTTCCTGGAATCCCGCCGGATCGCCACCAGCACGTCGACCTGCGACA
>NZ_JBEOVY010000379.1:0-7009 GCF_040295745.1 Saccharopolyspora sp. NPDC002686 | reverse complement strand
GCAGGACGTGGTCGTCGTCGACCCGGACCCCGTCGAGGTCCAGCCGGGCTTCGCTGTCGGAGTCGACGATGCGCTGGCGCTGCGGGCTCAGCCGGCCCGATCCGACCAGGAACACCCGCGGGCCGTCCGGGGTCCACGCCGGGACCAGGACGAGATCGGCGATCGTGCCAGCCGGGACACCGGTCTTGCTGCCGCTGAGCACCCATGCGCCGTCCTGGCGTTCGGCGCGGCAGGACGGAACGGCCGGATTCGGGTTGTGCTCCTCGACCAGCGCGGCGGTGAGCACCAGCTCGCCCCGGGCCGCCGGCGCCGCCCAGGTGCGTTTCTGCTGGTCCGTGCCGAACTGGGCGATGGCGGACGCGGCAGTGGTGATCGAGCTCAGGTAGGGTGCTGGAGCGACGGCGCGACCGAGTTCGATCAGCACGCTGCACTGCTCCAGCAGGCCGAACCCGCCGCCTCCGACGGATTCCGGCAGCCCGGCGGAAAGCACGTCGGCGGTCGCCAGTTGCGTCCACAGTGCACGGTCGAAGCGATCCTCGCCGCGCTCCACCTCGCGCAACCGCTCGTTGGTGACGTGGTCGTCGAGGATCTTCCGGGCGAGTTCGGCCAGGTCGTCCTGCGCCTCGGTCAGTGCGAAGTCCACAAGTCCTCCTTCGAAGTCGGGTCGTGCCCGGGTCAGCGCTTGGCGGGTGGGAGGCCGAGGCCCACTGCGGCGACGATGTCGCGCTGCACCTCGTTGGTCCCGCCGCCGAAGGTGAGGATCAGCGAGGAGCGGTGCATGCGTTCGATGCGGCCGCGCAGGGCCGCGCCGGGGGAGCCCTGGCGGACGTGTGCCGCGCTGCCGAGGACCTCCATCAGCAGGCGGTAGGCCTCGGTGGCGAACTCGGTGCCGAAGACCTTCGTCGCCGACGCGGTCGCCGGGGCGGGCTGCTGCTCGATGGTGGTGGCGATCTTCCAGTTGACCAGCTTCAGGAACTCCGCCCCGGCGTGCGCGCGGGCCAGGTGGTGGCGCACCCACTCCTGGTCGATCACCCGGCGCCCGTCGGTGAGCCGGGTTTCCCGCGCCCAGTCCAGCACTTCGTCCAGCGCGGACCGCAGCGGGGCGGCCGAGGTGAGTGCCACGCGCTCGTGGTTGAGCTGGTTGGTGATCAGCGGCCAGCCCTCGTTCTCGTTGCCCACCAGCGCGGACGCGGGCACCCGCACGTCCTGGTAGTAGGTCGCGCTGGTGGTCGGCCCGGCGACGGTGTGCACCGGTGTCCAGGAGAAGCCGGGGGAGTCGGTGGGCACGATCAGGATGCTCAGCCCGCGGTGCTTCTTGGCCTCGCGGTCGGTCCGGCAGGCCAGCCACACGTAGTCGGCGTACTGGATCAGGCTGGTCCACATCTTCTGCCCGTTGACCACGTAGTCCCCGCCGTCGCGGTCAGCCGTCGTGCGCAGCGAGGCGAGGTCGGTGCCGGCTTCCGGTTCGGAGTAGCCGATCGCGAAGTGGATCTCACCGCCGGCGATCTTGGGCAGGTAGTGCGCTTTCTGCTCCGGGGTGCCGTACCGCATGATCGTCGGCGCGATGCTGTTGAGCGTCAGGAACGGGACCGGGGCACCGGCGATCGCCGCCTCGTCGGTGAAGATCAGCTGGTCCAGCGTGCTGCGGTCCTGGCCGCCGTACTCGGTGGGCCAGCCCAGCGCGAGCCACCCGTCGGCACCCATCTGCCGGACCACCTCGCGGTAGGCCGCGCCGTCGCCGTAGTCGCCGTGCGCGGCCAGTTCCGCGCGGATCTCGGGAGTCATGAGCTTGCCGAAGTAGTCGCGCAGCTCTTCGCGCAGCTGCTCCTGCTCGGGCGTGTAGGCGATGCGCATGCACCCCTCCTGCGATCGGGAGCGTGTGGAACATGTTTCAACAACCATAAGCCGGAGAGGGCCGCCAGGTCGACACATCAGTAGTGGGACCGGGTGTCGCTCGCGGCTCGGCGTGCGGAAACTGGTTCTACGGTGCGGCGGCGGAGCGAAATCGCGCCGAACGGAGCAGTCACGCTCGCACCAATGGGTCGTTGAGCAGCTGAGCAGATCTTCCGAATGGGACCAGTTAGAACCAGTTGCACGTTATGAGACGTGCGGAAAACCGTTTTTTCGAGGGTTTTTCCCATGAGCCTTGCCACTGTGAAAGAACACGTTCTACTGTGGTGCGAGTTACAGTCCTCGGCTATCGCGGTGAGGTGACCGGCTGGTGAAGGCAGCGGTGCTCGAGCAGATCGGTGATGGCGAGCTGGACGTGCGCGAGGACGTCGCCACCACCGCCCCCGGGCCGGACGAGGTGCGCGTGCGCATCAAGGCCGCCGGGGTCTGCCACAGCGATGTGTCCGCGATGAGCGGCGCGCTGCCCGCGCTGGCACCAGGCGTGATGGGACACGAAGGCGCTGGTGAGGTGCTGGAGGTCGGCAGCCGGGTGACCGAACTGCGGCCCGGTGACCGGGTGGTGCTCTCGTTCGTGCCGCCGTGCGGGCGCTGCGCGTACTGCCTGGGCGGACAGCCGCACCTCTGCGAGGTGCACACCGTGGCGGCCTTCGTCACGCCGCGCTTCGAGATCGGCGGCCGACCGGCCTTCGGGTTCGGCGGGTGCGGGGCGTTCGCGGAAGAAGTCGTGGTGCCCAGCGCCGGCGCGATCAAGGTCGACCAGGACGTCCCCTTCGAGATCGCCGCGCTGATCGGGTGCGGCGTGCTCACCGGGGTCGGTGCGGTGCTCAACACCGCGAAGGTCGAGCCGGGGTCCACTGTGGCCGTCATCGGCTGCGGTGGGGTGGGGATCTCGGTGCTCCAGGGGGCTCGGCTGGCCGGTGCGGCGCAGATCGTCGCGGTGGACCCGGTGGTCGAGAAGCACGCCGCGGCAAAGCGGTTCGGCGCCACGCACGCCACCACGCCGGAAGGCTTGGAGGACGTGAAGCACGAAGTCACCGGCGGCCGCGGGTTCGACTACGCCATCGAGGTCGTCGGCCAGGCGGGCACGATCCGCGCGGCCTACGACGCGACCCGGCGCGGCGGCAGCGTGGTCGTCGTCGGCACGGGCGGTCCCGAGGAGACGGTCGAGTTCAACGCTCAAGAACTGTTCATCAACGAGAAGAAGATCCTGCCGTCCTTCTACGGTTCGGTCGATCCGCGGCGCGACACGGCGCGGATGGTGGACCTCTGGCGCGCCGGACGCCTCGACCTGGACGGCATGATCTCCCGCCGGATCGGGCTGGACGAGATCAACGACGGACTGGCCGCCCTGCAGGAGCAGGGCAGCGCGCTGATCCGCCAGATCGTGACCTTCGACTGAGAACCCCCGTCCCGGATCCGCGGTTGCGCGGAACGCGGACGCACGACGAAGCGAGGAGTGGTGGTGCGGAGCCTGGAAGGCAAGGTCGCAGTCGTCACCGGTGCCGGTGCCGGGCTGGGGCGCGCGGAAGCGCTGGCGCTGGCCCGGGCCGGAGCCGACGTGGTGGTCAACGACGTCGCCGAACGCGCATCGGACGTGGTCGCCGAGATCGAGGAGATCGGCGGCAAAGCGGCCGCGGTGCTCGGCGACGTCTCGGCCGGTGAGACCGCGCAGGAACTGGTGTCCACCGCGGTGCAACGATTCGGCGGACTGCACGTGGTGGTGAACAACGCCGGTGTGCTGCGCGACCGGATGCTGTTCAAGATGACCGATCAGGAGTGGGACGACGTGATCCGCGTCCACCTGCGCGGCCACTTCTTGTTGTCCCGCAACGCCGCCGCGTTCTGGCGCGACCAGTACAAGCAGGACGGGAAGACCTACGGCAGCGTGATCAACACCGCCTCGGAGGCCTTCCTGCTCGGTGCCGCGGCGCAGCCGAACTACGCGGCGGCCAAAGCCGGGATCGCCGCGCTGACGGTGTCCAGCGCGCGTGCCCTCGCCCGCATGGGCGTGCGCGCGAACGCGATCTGCCCGCGGGCCCGGACGGCGATGACCGAAGAAGTGTTCGGCCCGGCGCCGGAGGACGGCGTCGACCCGCTGTCGACGGACCACGTCGCACCGCTGGTCGCCTACCTGGCTTCGCCCGCTGCGGAGCGGATCAGCGGGCAGGTGTTCGTCGTGCACAGCGGGATGATCGCGCTCATGGCCGCGCCGGTCGTCGAGCAGCGCTTCGACACCAGCGGACCACTGTGGACCGAGGACGAGCTCGCCGACACCGTCGGGTCCTACTTCGCCGAGAGAGATCCGGAGCGGAACTTCGCCGCCGCGGAACTGCTCTCGCTCCCCTAGACCATCCACGCCGAACCCGCTGTGCAGGGAGGACTTCCGATGGCGCTGACCGTGCAGCAGCACCGCGACGCTGCTGGGCTCAAGGACGGATTGCTGCTGGTCGACGGCCAGTGGCGGCAGGCCCGCGCGGGCCGCACCTGGACCCACCACCACCCGGCGACCGGCGAGACCATCGGCGAGATCGCCGTCGCCGACGTCGAGGACGTCGACGAAGCGGTGCACGCCGCGCGCCGCGCGTTCGACGAGAGCCCGTGGCCGACGATGCGGGTGGGGGAGCGCTCCCGGCTGCTGCGCCGGTGCGCGGACCTGCTCCGGGACAACGCCGACGACCTGCGGGCGCGGCAGGCGCTGGACAACAGCGTGCCGCTGTCGTTCGCCACCGTCTACGCGGGTTCGGTCGACGTGGCCGCCGACGTCTTCGACCACCACGCCGGGTGGATCGACAAGGCGGGCGGCGAGACGTTCCCGCCGTACCAGGGCGGCGACCACCTGGCGATGACGCTGCGCGAACCGATCGGCGTGGTGGCCGCGGTGCTGCCGTGGAACGCGCCGTTCCTGCTGTTCGCGCAGAAGATCGCCCCCGCGCTGGCCGCCGGCTGCACCGTGGTCATCAAGCCGTCGGAGTACGCGACGTTCTGCGTGCTGCGGATGGTGGAACTGCTGCAGGAGGCCGGAATCCCGGACGGCGTGGTCAACGTCGTGACCGGACCCGGCGATCCGACCGGTGAAGCGCTGATCACCCACCCGCAGGTGGACAAGGTCAGCTTCACCGGCAGCCGCGAAGTGGGGCGGCGGGTCGTCGAGGCCTCGGCGGGCACCATGAAGCGGGTGTCGCTGGAGCTCGGCGGCAAGAGCCCGGCGATCGTGTTCCCGGACGGCGACGTCGGTTTGGCAGGCATGACCGCGATGGGCATGGTCACCCTCGGGTTGTCCGGGCAGGCGTGCGTGGCCACGACCAGGGCGCTGGTGCACCGCGACGCCTACGACGAGTTCGTCGGCGCGGCGGAGATGATCGCCGGCTCGGTGACCTACGGCGACCCGTTCGATCCCGGCGTGCTCTCCAGCCCGCTGATCAACCAGCGGCAACTGGACCGGGTGCTCGGCTTCATCGATCAGGGCCAGCAGGAAGGCGCCCGGCTGGTCACCGGCGGCGGGCGCGCCGACGGCGACCTCAGCGCCGGGAACTTCGTGCAGCCGACCATCTTCGCGGACGTGGCCAACTCGATGACCATCGCGCAGCAGGAGATCTTCGGCCCGGTGCTGACGGTGGTGCCCTTCGACGACGAGGACGAAGCGGTGCGGCTGGCCAACGACACCGAGTACGGGCTCGGCGCCGGGGTGTACACCAAGGACGTCCAGCGGGCGTTCCGGGTGGCCAAGCGGATCCGCTGCGGAACGGTCGGCATCAACGGGTTCCAGGTGGAACCGCACCTGCCCTTCGGCGGCTACAAGCAGTCCGGGATCGGCCGCGAAGGCGGACGTTCCGCCTACGAGGCCTACACCGAGCTCAAGACCGTCCTGCTGCCGCTCACCGAGGAGCTGATGTGACGTGAGGCTGGCGGGCAAGGTCGCCATCGTCACCGGTGGCGCGCGGGGGCAGGGCGCGGCGGCCGCGCGGCGGTTCGTCGCCGAAGGCGCGCGGGTGCTGGTCGGCGACGTGGCCGACGAGCAGGGCAAGGAGCTGGTCGAGGAGCTCGGATCGGCCGCGGTCTACCAGCACCTGGACGTGTCCTCCGAGGACGACTGGGTCGACGCGGTGCGCACCGCGGGCGAGCTGGGCCGGATCGACGTGCTGGTCAACAACGCCGGGGTCCTGCACCTGTCGGAACTGGCCGACACGAGCCTGGCCGACTACGAGCGGGTGATCCGGATCAACCAGATCGGCACCTTCCTGGGCATGCGGGAGGTGATCCCGGCGATGTCCGACGGCGGCGGCTCGATCATCAACGTGTCCTCGGTGGAGGGAATCGGCGGGATGCCGCTGCTGGTGGCGTACTCGGCGAGCAAGTTCGCCATCCGCGGCATGACCAAGGTCGCGGCGATGGAGCTGGGCAAGCACGGCATCCGGGTCAACTCGGTGCACCCCGGGGTGATCGACACCCAGATGGTCTCCGACGCCGCGGGCGGCCCGGTCCCGATGGACCACGTCGGCAAGCGGGTCGCCCTCGGCCGCGTCGGTCAGGCTTCGGAGGTCGCGGACCTGGTGGTGTTCCTGGCCAGCGACGAGAGCTCTTACTGCACCGGCGCGGAGTTCGTCGCCGACGGCGGTGCGACGGCAACGCACTCGCTTGCTTGAGCGGGAGGGTGACCGGGAGTTCCTCCTCCGGGGCCGAACCCCCGGAGGGGTGACCCCCACGCGATTTCCATTGAAATTGCGGGAATCCGGTGCTCCGGGATTGGACCGGAGCAGGTGAAGGCCTCGGATCGACGTGGATCGGGAGGTGTGCTGGTGGCGGTGCGGAGTGCTGGTGCGGGTGCGTTCGTCCAGGTCGGACGGATGGCCACGTTGGGCTGGGAGGTGCTGCGGACCATGCCGCGGCGCCCCTTCCAGGTGCGGGAGGCCGTTCAGCAGGCGTGGTTCTTCGCCAGCGTGACGATCCTGCCGACCGCGATGGTGGCGATCCCGTTCGGCGCCGTCATCGCCATGCAGCTCGGGTCACTGACCCAGCAGATCGGGGCGCAGTCGTTCACCGGCGCCGCCAGCGCGCTGGCCATCCTCCAGCAGGCCAGCCCGCTGATCACCGCCCTGCT
>NZ_JBEOVY010000378.1:0-7100 GCF_040295745.1 Saccharopolyspora sp. NPDC002686 | reverse complement strand
GCCTTCGAGCCACGACCAGCGGGTCGGCCTCGGCCACCGCATCCAGGGTGCGGTCCAGCAGCGTGCGCCCTCCGACGGGCAGCAGGACCTTGTCCACCCCGCCGAGTCGACGCGCCCGACCACCGGCCAGCACCACTGCCGCGAATTCCGCCACACCGCAATGCTTCCAGCCGCCCGCTCCCCCGCTCCAACCAGTCCCCCGAACAGCACGGCGCCCCTGCCGCGCAGGACACGGCAGGGGCGCTGGAGCCGGGGGTCAGAGCATGCGGACCGCGTACGGGGCGATGCCGCCGTAGCGGACCGAGGTCACGCGGACCCGGGAACCCGAGTACGGCGCTTCCACCATCCGGCCGTTGCCGAGGTAGAGGGCGACGTGGTGGATGCTGCCGCCGCTCTGCCAGAACAGCATGTCGCCGCGGCGCATCTGCGACAGCGGCACCCGGCGCCCGGACTGGTACTGGTAGCCGCTGTAGTGGTCGAGCTGGACGCCCGCACCGGCGAACGCGTAGAGCATCAGCCCCGAGCAGTCGAAGCCGGTCTTGGCGTAGTCGCCGTAGGAGTCGGCCACTCCCCCGTCGCGGATGCCCCGCGTCGCCCCGCGCGAGTTGCCGCCACCCCAGGCGTACTGCACGCCCAGCTGGGACAACGCCCGGCTGATCACGACCTCGACCGACCGGCCGCTGGGCGCCGGGGCCGACTGCTGCACCGGCTCCCGGGAGTCCGACGTCGACTGTGACGCGGCCTGCGCAGCGGCTTGCGCGGCGGCGGCCTCTTCGCGCTGCTTCTCGTCCAGCCAGTCTTCGTACTGCCCGCGCTGCTGCTCCAGACCCGACACGTGCGAGCGGGCCTCGGCCAGCTGGGCCTCGACGCCGGCCTTGTCGGATTCCAGCTGCCGCGCCTGGTCCGCCTGGCTGTTCTGCGCCGCGATCGCCGCCTGCTGGGCCGATTCGGCCGCGCGACGCGCGTCGTCGGCGGCTTGCCGCTTGGCCTCGGCTTCCTCGAGCGCGGCCCGGGCCAGCGAGTCCTTGTTGACCTTCTCCACGCGGGCGCGCTCGAGGTCGTCCATGACGTCGAGCTCGGACTTGCTGATCACGTCCAGGAACAGCGCGCGGTCGAGCACGTCCTGGGGGTTCTTGGAACCGACGAAGGCGGTGGCCGAACCGACCTGGCTGCCCTGCCGGTAGCTGCCCGCCACGAACCGGTCCAGGCGCTGGCGCTGCTGGTCGATCCGCTGCCCGGCGACGTCGGAGTCGACCTTGGCCGCGTCCGCGACGCGGCGGGCGTCGTTGTAGGCGCCCTCCGCCCGATCCAGGTCGACGCGCGCCTTGTTCGCGTCCTCCATCTTGAGCTCGACCTGCGCCTGCAGGTCGACCAGCTTGGACTCCGCCTCGGCCAGCTGGTTCGCCAGTTCACCGACCTGCCCGGCCACCTGCTGCGACTTGGCTCGACCGGCCTGGATCTCGGCGTCGCTCGGGTTCGGCGGCGGCGCGGGCACGGCCGAACCGACACCCGGCGCGGCCAGGCCGATGGCGACGAGCAGCGTGATAGCGGCGGTCCTACGCACGCCACGACTTCCCGGCACGACCGTCACCTCCGCTGATACGCCCATTCAGCGGTCATGCTTTGGGCTGAATGGAGTCATACGACGGATTGGGATCTTGCCACTTTCGTCCCGAACGCACCACTGATCTCAAGCACGACACGCGCAACATCAACCACACGGGTCACATGGTTCCCAACCAATGGGATACCGAGCGTGCGAGCCGGGCGATCAGGACCAGGTGCTCGGGTCGCCCCAGGTGTTCAGCGGGCGGGTCGGTTCGGTGAGCGGGGCGCCGACCAGGTCCGGCAGCACCTCGTCCAGCGGATCGCGCACGACCGCGGCGGCCAGCTCGTCGTAGGGCGTCGGCTCGGCGTTGCAGATGATCAGCGCGGCACCTGCCTTGACGGCCAGCTCGGCCAGGCCCGCTGCCGGGTGCACCGTCAGCGAAGTCCCCGCCGCGAGGAACAGGTCGCAGTCCAGCGCGGCCCGCTGCGCCTCCCGGATCACGTCGGGGTCCAGGGGCTGTCCGAAGGAGACGGTGGCGGACTTCAGGATGCCGCCGCAGGAACGGCACGGCGGATCGGACTCCCCCGCCGCCACCCGCTCCAGCACCGCGCTCATCGGACCGGTCGCACCGCAGTCCAGGCACACCGTCCGGTAGATCGTGCCGTGCAGCTCCAGCACCCGGTCCCGGGCCAGGCCGGCGCGCTGGTGCAGCTCGTCGATGTTCTGGGTCAGCAACGAGCGGAGCCGCTCCGAGCGGTCGAGGTCGACGAAAGCGCGGTGCGCCGCACTGGGCTCGGCCTTCCAGGCCGGGTGCTCGGCGCGGCTGCGCCAGGCCTGCTCGCGCACCTGCGGGTCGGCGACGTAGCTGTCGATGTCGCTGAGGCGCTGGGCCGCGGGGTTCTTCGTCCACAGGCCGTTGGGCCCGCGGAAGTCGGGGATGCCCGACGACGTCGACACCCCGGCCCCGGTCAGGGCGGTGACCCGGCGCGCTCCGCCGAACAGCTCTCGGGCCTGCTGCCAGTCGCCCATGCCTCGTTGCACCACGACTACACGGTCCCACGAACCCCGCGTCCGATGCGGCATCGCCCACCGTCTGCCTGCTCACACCGACCGGGCCCGGGTTCGTGAAGGCAGGTTTGCAGCGAGGTAACGCGGAACGAGCCCGGCGGAAACACCCGGTTCCTACGTTCGGTCCAACCAACGGAAGGAGTCCAGGTGACCGCGAGAGCACCCGCCGGCCGGGCCCGCTGGATCGAGGGGTGGAACCCGGAGGACGAGCGTTTCTGGGAATCCACCGGAAAGCACGTGGCGCGGCGGAACCTGATCTTCTCGATCGTCTCGGAGCACATCGGTTTCTCCGTCTGGAGCATCTGGTCGGTGCTGGTGCTGTTCATGTCACCGGAGATCGGCCTACCGTTCACCGCGTCCGAGAAGTTCCTGCTGGTGGTCACGCCGAACCTGGTGGGCGCCGTGCTGCGGCTGCCCTACTCCGCGGCGGTGACCCGCTTCGGCGGGCGGAACTGGACGATCTTCAGCTCGGCGGTGCTGCTGGTGCCCGCCGGACTGGCCTGCTACTTCGTGCAGCAGCCCGGCACCCCGCTGTGGGTGCTCATGCTCGTCGGCGCGACCGCGGGCCTGGGCGGCGGGAACTTCTCCTCGTCGATGACCAACATCACCACCTTCTTCCCGCAGCGCCACCAGGGCTGGGCGCTGGGGCTCAACGCCGGGGGCGGCAACCTCGGCGTGGCGGCGGTGCAGGTCGTCGGCCTCCTGGTGATCGCCGTCGCCGGTGGCACCAACCCGGCCTACGTGGCCGCGATCTACCTGCCGCTGATCGTGGTCGCCGCCCTGTGCGCGGCGCTGTTCATGGACAACGTGGACGCGGTTCGCGCCCGGCCCGGGGCGCTGCGCGAGGCCGCCGCGAACAAGCACACCTGGTGGATCTCGGTGCTCTACATCGGGACCTTCGGCTCGTTCATCGGCTACGGCTTCGCCTTCGGCCTGGTGCTGCAGACCGAGTTCGGGTTCACGCCGCTGCAGGCGGCCAGCTGGACCTTCCTCGGCCCGCTGCTGGGTTCGGTCTCCCGCCCGGTCGGCGGTTGGCTGTCCGACCGCTTCGGCGGTGGCCGGGTGACGTTGTGGGCGTTCGCCGGGATGACCGCCGGCACCGGGGCGCTGCTGTTCGCCTCGTCGCGGGGCTCCTTCGCGATGTACCTGGTGGCGTTCATCGCGCTGTTCGTGCTGACCGGGGTCGGCAACGGTTCGACCTACAAGATGATCCCGGCGATCTTCGCGAAGGAGGCCGAGGACGCGGTCACCGACGGCGGCGAGGCCGTCGCGGCCTTCTCCCGCGCCCGCCGGTTGTCCGGCGCCGTCATCGGCATCGCCGGTGCCGTCGGCGCGCTCGGCGGTGTGGGCATCAACCTGGCGTTCCGCGCCTCCTACGGCGGCGAGGCGGCCAACGGCGACGCGGCACTGCTGGTCTTCCTCTGCTACTACGTGCTCTGCGCGCTCGTCACCTGGGCCGTTTACCTCCGGGGATCCCGCGGGAGCGCTGCTGGCCCGCGGTCCGTCGAGGCGCGGTCGAAGGCGGAGGCCACCCGTGCCTGAGTTGCGGACCGTGGCCACGCACTGCCCCTACTGCGCCTTGCAGTGCGGGACCCGGCTGACGCGCGAGCGGCGCGGCGTGTCGGTGCGGCCGACGGACTTCCCGGTCAACCGCGGTGGGTTGTGCCAGAAGGGCTGGACCGCACCCGCCCTGCTCGACGTGGCGGACCGGTTGCAGCACCCGCTGGTGCGCCGGAACGGCGAGCTCGTCCCGGTCGATTGGGACACCGCGCTGCGCGTCGTCGCCGACGGTCTGCAACGCATCCGCGGCGAGCACGGGCCGGACGCCGTCGGGGTGTTCGGCGGTGGCGGGCTGACGAACGAGAAGGCCTACCTGCTCGGCAAGTTCGCCCGGCTCGCGCTGGGCACCAGCCAGATCGACTACAACGGCCGGTTCTGCATGTCCTCGGCCGCGGCAGCGGGCAACGCCGCGTTCGGGGTGGACCGCGGGCTGCCGTTCCCGGTCACCGACCTCGGCGGGGCCGACGTGGTCCTGCTGGCCGGGGCCAACCCGGCCGAGACCATGCCGCCGCTGATGCAGCACCTGCGGTCGGCTCGGCTGGTGGTGATCGACCCGCGCCGCACCGCCACGGCCGAGCGCGCCGCGCTGCACCTGCAGCCCGCGCCCGGCACCGATCTGGCGCTGGCGCTGGGTCTGCTGCACATCGCGGTCGTCGACGGCTGGGTGGACGACGACTACGTCGACACCCGCACCACCGGGTTCGCAGCGGCCCGGCAGCGGGCGATGACCTGGTGGCCGGAACGCGTCGAGCGCGTCACCGGGGTTCCGGTGACCGCGCAGCGGCAGGCGGTGCGGATGCTCGCCGAGGCGGGGAGCGCGTACGTGCTGACCGGTCGAGGCGCGGAGCAGCACAGCAACGGCGCGGACACCGTCGCGGGGTTCATCGACCTGGCCCTCGCACTCGGACTGCCGGGGCGCCCCGGTCGCGGGTACGGCTGCCTGACCGGGCAGGGCAACGGGCAGGGCGGTCGCGAGCACGGCCAGAAGGCCGACCAGCTGCCCGGCTACCGGATGATCGACGCCCCGGACGCCCGGGAGCACGTGGCCGGGGTCTGGGGCGTTGCGCCCGAGACGCTGCCGGGGCCGGGACGCAGCGCGTACGAGCTGCTGGACGCGCTGGGCACCGCGAACGGGCCGCGAGCGCTGCTGGTCTTCGGTTCCAACCCGGTGGTCTCGGCTCCCAACGCCGCGCACGTGGCGCAGCGGCTGTCCGCATTGGACCTGCTGGTGGTGGCCGACTTCGTGCCGTCGGAGACCGCGCAGTCGGCGGACGTGGTGCTGCCGGTCACGCAGTGGGCCGAAGAGGAGGGCACCATGACCAACCTCGAAGGCCGGGTCCTGCGCCGGCGTCGGCTGCAGGTGCCGCCCGGTCACGCGCGCAGCGATCTGGAGGTCCTGCACGGCCTGGCGGTGCGGCTGGGCGAACCGGGCCACCGCTACCCGACCCGGCCGCGGGAGGTCTTCGAGGAGTTGCGCCGCGCTTCGGCCGGCGGCAAGGCCGACTACTCCGGGATCAGCTACGAGCGGCTCGACGCCGGACAAGCCCTGCACTGGCCTTGCCCGGACACCGAGCACCCCGGAACACCGCGGCTGTTCCTGGACTCCTTCGCCCACCCCGACGGGCTGGCCCGATTCGCCGCGGTCGAACACCGCGATCCCGCCGAGACCCCGCAGCGGACCTTCCCGCTGACCGCCACCACCGGCCGCGTGCTCGCGCAGTACCAGTCCGGGGCGCAGACCAGGCGGGTGGACGAGCTCAACGAGGCCGCGCCCGAACCGTTCGTGGAGATCCACCCGGACACCGCCGACCGCGCCGGTCTCACCGACGGCGAGCTGGCCCGGGTGACGTCGGCGCGCGGCAGCGCGGTCGCCCGGGTTCGGGTGGTGGGCACCATGCGCACCGACACGGTGTTCCTGCCGTTCCACTTCCCCGGCACCGGCCGGGCGAACCTGCTCACCGGCGACGCGCTCGATCCGCGCAGCCGGATGCCGGAGTTCAAGGTCAGCGCGGTGCGCATCGAACCGGCCCGGGAGGTGGTGCCCGGATGACCCGGATCGTCGTCGTCGGCAACGGCCCGGCCGCCCACCGGCTGGTCGAGCGGCTGCGGGTGCAGGGGCACACCGGTCGGATCACGGTGCTGGGCGCTGAACGGCACCCCGCCTACAACCGGGTGCTGCTGAGCTCGGTGCTGGCGCGGGAGCTGTCGCCCGCAGCTGTGCGACTGCCCGATGTGGACGCCGAGGTCCGGCTGGGGACGACCGCCACGCGAATCGACCGCAGCCGGCGGAAAGTGCGCACCGGCGACGGCGAAGAGCTCGCCTACGACGTCCTGGTGCTGGCCACCGGTTCCCGCCCGCGGTCGCCCGGGATCCGCGGGATCCAGCCGCTTCGCACGTTGAGCGACTGCGAACGCATCGACGGAGCCGCAGGCCCGGTGGCCGTGCTGGGTGGCGGCGTGCTCGGGGTCGAGGCAGCGCAAGCGCTGCTGGCCCGCGGCCACGACGTGACCTTGGTGCACCCCCAGCCGCACCTGATGGACAGCCAGTTGGACCCGGCCGGTGGTCGGCTGCTCGCCGACCGGCTCCGCGAACTCGGGCTCGCGCTGCGGTTGGAACGCCGGGCGGTCGAGCACCTGCGCGGTCGACTGGTCCTGGACAGCGGCGAAGCGATTCCGGCCGAGGTGGTGGTCTCCTGCACCGGCGTGGCGCCGAAAACCGCGCTGGCGGTGCGGGCCGGGCTGGCGGTTCGCCACGGGATCGTGGTCGACGACCGGTTGCGCACCAGCGATCCGCACATCCACGCCATCGGCGACCAGGGTGAGGTGTTGGCCGCTTCCCTCGCGCGCCAGCTGGACGTCCCCCGCTCCACGGTCTACCGGCACCTGAAGGTGCTCTGCGGTCACCAGCTGGTCGAGGAGGACG
>NZ_JBEOVY010000377.1:0-7159 GCF_040295745.1 Saccharopolyspora sp. NPDC002686 | reverse complement strand
GCCGCGTGGTGGACGAGCTTCAGCGCCACCGAACCCACGAGCATGCCGGTAAAGGCTCCGTGGCCCTTGTTGCCCACCACCAGGATGTCCGCCTGGAGCCGCTGAGCTGCCGACTTCGCGTGGCCCGGGTCCCTGCGGAGTTCTGCAAATTCAATGGAAATCGGACATCCGATTTCCATTGAACTTGCGGATCCCGGAGCCCGGCTGGTCCGGTTCCTCGCGGAGTCGGCCGCTCCGGGGTGAGGTTGAGTCGGCCACTCTGGGATGAGGTTCATGTCATGCGAAATTCACTTCCGGCGATGCGGGGCGGCGGGGGACGATTGGGGCATGCGAGAGCTGCGTTCTGCCGCTGAGGTCGCTGAGGGCACCGATGACCTGCTCGTTCGTTGGGCCGCGCAGGCGCTGACCCCGGGTTACCCGCACGAAGCCGGTGCTGCTTGGCAGCACGGGAGCGCTGTCGTGGTGCACGCGCCGAAGCTGAACCAGGTCGACCGCGTGGTCTTCACCGGTTCAGCCGACGACTGCGGCGAGCTGCTCGCCGAGGTGCTGCCGACGTTGGAGGGCGAGAAGCTGCGCCCGCTGGGCCGGACGGCGCTCGCGCACCAGGTCGCCAAGCGGCTGGAGCTGGAGGTCCTGGCGACGTTCGGCTGGATGGAGCTGGCCGCCGAGGCACCGACCGCCCCGACACCCGACGTCGAGTGGCTGACCGCCGACGACACCCAGGCCGTCGAAAGCCTGCTGCGCAAGGCGAATCCGCGCTCCTACCTCTTCCCGGACGACCCCGGGGCGCGCCGCTGGGCGGGCGTCCGCGGGACCGACGGGACGGTGCTCTCGGTGGGCGGCGACTGCTGGCCGGCGCCGGGCGTGCGCTACCTGTCCGGCGTCGCCACCCACCCCGATCACCGCGGCGCGGGCCTGTCCACGCAGGTCTGCACGTTCCTGACCCGGGAACTGGCCCGCGAGGGGACCGTGGCGCTGATGGCGGATGCGGACAACGAGCCCGCGCTCAAGGTGTACCGCAGGCTCGGCTTCCGCTACCACTCGATCAGCGCGCTGGCCGGATGAGCTTGCCGGGGTTGAGGATTCCGGTCGGGTCCACGGCCTGCTTGGCCGCCGACAGCACCTTCTCCCCGACCTCGCCGATCTCCTCGACCAGCCACGGCAGGTGGTCGGCGCCGACGGCGTGGTGGTGGGAGATCGTGCCGCGCCCGGCGATCGCGTCGCCCGCCGCCTGCTTGGCCCGCTGCCACTGACCGAGCGGGTCCTGCTCGTCGCGCGTCGCGAGCACCGTGAAGTACAGCGACGCACCGGTCTCGTAGGCGTGCGAGATGTGGCACATGACGATCGGCTTCTTGCCGCCGGTCCGCAGGCTGCGCACCAGCGCGTTGCGCACCGCGGAGCGCAGCTCGCTGATCCCGGTCCAGTGCGTCGCGGTTTCCAGCGTCTCCACGCACACCCCGCGGTCCAGCAGGGCGTCGCGCTGGCGCGGACCGGAGAACCGGTGCGATCGCCAGGACTCGCCGACCGCGCGGCCGAGCCGGATCGCCCGCGTCTTCTTCAGCGCCTGCAGGCTCGCCTCGCGACGCCGCGAGAGCTCCTGCTTCGAGCCCGCTTCCCAGCCGAGGACCAGCAGGCAGGGCTGGCGGATCCCCCTGCTGCGCAGCAGGAACTGCAGGGCCTTGACCTTCAGCGCCCCGGCGAGCTCGAACTGCACCTCGGTCTCGTCCACATCGGACAGACGGGTGACGTCGGCCAGCACGCGGTTCTGCGCGAGCGTCTGCACGGCGTCGACTCCGCCCGCCCAACCGTCCACCACGAAGGCCTCGTAGCGCTTGCGCACCGGGACCGGCCGGACCCGCACGGCGACCTCGGTGATCACGCCTAGCGCGCCCTCGCTGCCGACCGCGAGGTGGCGCAGGTCGGGGCCCGCCGCCGACGCCGGGGCAACGCCGAGGCGCCACTCACCGGCCGGGGTGGCCAGCCGGACGCCGGCGACCATGTCCTCGAAGCGGCCGTAGCCGGACGACGCCTGACCAGCGGATCGGGTCGCGGCGAAGCCGCCGATGGTGGCCCGCTCGTAGGACTGCGGGAAGTGGCCCAGGGTGAAACCTTGCGCACCCAGCAGAGCTTCCGCTTCGACGGCGCGCATCCCGGCCTGCAGCACGGCGATCCGCGAGGTCGGGTCGAGCGAGACCAGCTGGTCGAGGCGCGCGAGGTCGAGCGCCACCACCGCGGACTTGGATCCGCGCAGCGCATCGACACCGCCGACCACCGACGTCCCGCCACCGAACGGGACCACCGCGACGTCGTGCCGGACGCAGACCTCCAGCACGGCCTGCACCGCGTCCGGGTCGGCCGGGAGCAGCACGGCATCCGGCACCGCGAGCTCCGAGGCGCTGCGGCGGCGCATCAGGTCGGAGTAGGACATGCCGCCCGCGCGACCCAGCCGCTCGGTCGGATCGGTCAGCACGTGCTGCTCACCGATCAGCGACACGAGCTCCTCGCGGGCCGCCTCCGGCAGCGCGCTCTCCGGGACGTCCAGCAGCGATGCCGGAACGGCCGGGGTCGTGGTCTCGGCGAGCCCGATGCGCTGCCGCAACCAGCGCAGAGCTCGAGGGGTCAATGGCGCGGCCGAACCCCCCGAAGGGGTCCAGGTTCCGCGAAGGGTGTGTTCGATCAGCCCGCTCACCAGTACAGTGTTACACATGCCGTCGCAATGTCACAGCACTCGATCGCGATCCGCACCGAACCGGGTGGGCGATGCCGAGCTGCTGCGAGCGGCCCGGGAGTGCGTGCTCGCCAACGGCGTCCGGCGGACCACGCTGACCGAGATCGCCCGCCGCGCCGGGGTCAGCCGGATGACCCTCTACCGCCGGTTCCCCGACGTCAACAGCCTGGTCACCGCGCTGATGACCGTCGAGTTCGGCGAGATCCTGAACCTGGCGCGCGAGGCCGAGCGGACCGGCAACGTCCGCCAGCGGCTCGTCAGCGCGACCGTCCACGGCGTGCGGCTGCTGCAGACCGCGCCGCTGCTCCAGCGCGTCCTGGAAGCCGACGCCGAGCTGCTGCTCCCCTACCTGGTGCAGCGCTTGGGCAGCACCCAGCTGGCCGCCGAGGGGTTCCTCCGCGAGTACCTCGTCGCGGGCCACGCCGACGGCTCCATCCGCCCCGGCGACCCGTCGGTCCAGGCCCGGTCGCTGCTGCTGCTCGTGCAGTCGTTCGTCGTCACCGCCGGGCCAGCGACCACCGACGTCGACCCCGACGCCCTCGCCGCAGAACTCACCCAACTCCTCGACGGAGCACTACGCCCACTTCCCCCGGAAGCCTGACCCCAGACCACAGTTTCAATGGAAACTGCGGCGTCCCCCCACGGGGATCCACAGTTTCAATGGAAACTGCGACCCGACGATTCACCCGGAGTTGCGATGACCACCACGCCGTTGCCCGCCGGTTCGCTGCGTGCGACCTCGCTGAACGCCGCGCGCCGCGCAACCGACCTGTCCGAAGTCGCCGAGTCCGAGATCGACCTGCTGGTGGTCGGCGGCGGGGTCACCGGCGCCGGAGCCGCCCTCGACGCCGCAGCACGCGGGCTGTCCGTCGCACTGGTCGAGGCCGAAGACCTCGCCTGGGGAACGTCCCGCTGGTCCAGCAAGCTCGTGCACGGCGGCCTCCGCTACCTGGCGCACGGCGACGTGGCCCTGGCGCACGAGAGCGCCGTCGAGCGAAACGTGCTGATGACCAGGACCGCTCCGCACCTGGTGCGCACGATGCCGCAGGTGATCCCGTTGCACCGCACCATCTCCCGCCGCTCCGAGCTGGTGCTCAACGCGGGCCTGCACGCAGGCGACGCGCTCCGCCGCGCCGCTCGCACGCCGTCCGACGTGCTCCCGCCGCCCCGGCGCATCCCCGCCGCCGAAGCGCTCGCCCTGGTGCCGGGCCTGCGCGCCTCCGGCCTGCGCGGCGGTCTGCTCGGCTACGACGGCCAGCTGATCGACGACGCACGGCTCGTCGTCGCGCTGGCGCGCACTGCGGCGGGTTTCGGCGCGCGCATCCTCACGCACGTGCGCGCGAAGCAGCTGCACAGCAACGGCGCCGACGTCGTGGACCAGCGCACCGGCGAGGCGTTGCGGATCCGCGCGCGTTCGGTGGTCAACGCGGCCGGGGTCTGGGCCGGGGAGCTCTCGCCCGACGTCAAGCTGCGGCCGTCGCGCGGTTCGCACCTGGTGATCGACGCCGACGCCGCGGGCATCGCCGGAACCGCCCTGGTCGCGCCGATGCCGGGCACCTCCGGCCGGTTCCTCCTGCTGCTGCCGCAACCCGACGGCCGCGCGTACCTCGGCCTCACCGACGAGCCGGTCCCCGGGCCCATCCCCTCGGTACCGGAGGTCCCGGAGTCCGATGTGGACTTCCTGCTGACCGGTATCCGCGACGTCCTCGGGAAACCGCTGGGGCGCGAGCACGTGCTCGGCTCCTTCGCCGGGCTGCGTCCGCTGCTGGAGCAGACCCAGCGCAAGGAATCGTCCGACCTGTCCCGCAAGCACGCCGTGCTGACCTCGACGGAAGGCGTGGTGACGGTGGTCGGCGGCAAGCTCACCACCTACCGGAAGATGGCCGCCGAAGCCGTCGACGCCGCGGTGAAAGCAGGCGGGCTGTCCGCGGGCCCGTCCCGGACCACCGCCGTCGCGCTGGTCGGCGCCGCGCCCCGCCGCCACCTCGCCGACGTCGAAGCCCCGGCCCGGCTGATCGCCAAGTACGGCACCGAAGCCGGGCGCATCGCCGCCCTCGCCGACTTCGACCCGGAGCTGGCGGAACCGGTCGCACCGAGCATTCCGCTCACCGCAGCGGAAGTGCTGTGGGCGGTGCGGCACGAAGGCGCTCTCGACGCCGACGACGTCCTGGACCGGCGCAGCCGAACCGGCCTGAACCCCGCCGATCGCGCCGCCGCGGAACCCGTTGTCACCGAACTCGTCAGCCGAGCACTCGAAGGTGTGGTGGACTGATCCACCAGGGGGATCTACACCGCAGAAGGGGGCGATGGTGACTGATCGCGTGCTGGAGATCGACCGGATCAGCAAGCGCTACGGGGATGTCACTGCGCTGAAGGAGATGACGTTCAGCGTCCGGGCCGGCGAGATGTTCGGCTTCGTCGGCAGCAACGGCGCCGGGAAGACGACCACGATGCGGATCGCGCTCGGCGTGCTGGCCGCGGATTCCGGCCAGGTGCGCTGGAACGGCGCGCCGCTGGACCTCACCACCCGCCGCCGCATCGGCTACATGCCCGAAGAGCGCGGCCTCTACCCGAAGATGAAGGTCGCCGAACAGCTCGCCTACCTCGGTGAGCTGCACGGCATGTCGAGCGCCGCCGCACAGGCCGCCGCCGCGCGCTGGACCGAGCGGCTGGGTCTGACCGAACGCCGCGACGAGGAAGTGCAGAAGCTCAGCCTCGGCAACCAGCAGCGCGTGCAGCTGGCCGCCGCGCTGGTGCACGACCCGGAGGTGCTCATCCTCGACGAGCCGTTCTCCGGGCTGGACCCGGTGGCGGTCGACGTGATGAGCGCGGTGCTGCGGGAGAAGTGCGATTCCGGGGTTCCGGTGGTGTTCTCCAGCCACCAGCTCGACCTGGTGCAGCGGCTGTGCGACCGCGTCGGCATCGTCCGCAGTGGACAGATGGTGGCCGCCGGTCCGGTCGCCGAGCTGCGCGACCAGGGACCGGTGACGCTGGTCGTCGACGCCCCCGACGCCGCGCCCGGCTGGGCCGACGACGTGCCCGGCGCGCAGGTCGTGTCGGTCGACGGCAGCCGCACCACGCTTCGGCTGGACGACGACGCCGACGACCAGGCGGTGCTCAAGGCCGCGCTGGTCACCGGTCCGGTCCGGGAGTTCACCCGCAACCGGCCGAGCCTCACCGAGCTGTTCCGCAACGTCGTCACCGAGGAGGCGGCCGAATGAGCCCCGTCTGGTTGGTCGCCCGCCGCGAGATCCGCACCCGCGTGCGCACCCGCGGCTTCATCATCGGCACCCTCGCCGTCATCGCGCTCATGGGCGGGTACGCCGGGCTGATGGCGTTCATCGGGAACCAGGTCGGCACCACCAAGGTCGGTGTCGTCCCGGAAGCCGCGGCCATCAGCCAGCCGTTGCAGGCCTCCGGCGCGGCGTACGGCAAGACGTTCCAGATCAGCACCGTCCCGGGCCCGGCGGGCGAGCAGCAGGTGCGCGACGGCGACCTGGACGCGCTGATCACCGGGACCGCCGACGAGCCGCGCCTGGTCGTCAAGCAGACGCCGGACAGCTCGGTCGAGTCCGCGCTGAACGCGATCGCGCAGCAGCGGGCGATGGACGTCGAACTCGGGCGCTACGAGGTGGATCCGGCCGCGGTCCGCGCAGCGACCGAGAACGCGCACGTCGCCGTGACGAGCCTGGAGACCAACGACCCGCACCGCGGGGAGCGGATCGGGATGGCCATCGCCGCGGGCATCGCGCTCTACATGTTCCTGATCATGGGTGGTCAGATGATCGCGCAGGGCGTCGTGGAGGAGAAGTCCAGCCGCGTCGTCGAGCTGCTGCTGTCCACCATCAAGCCGCACCAGCTGCTCGCCGGGAAGGTGGTCGGCATCGGCCTGACGAGCCTGCTCCAGCTGGTGCTGATCGCCGGGACCGCGCTGCTCGCGACCGGAGCCAGCGGCATGCTGACGCTGCCGTCGGCGGCGCTCGCGAGCACGCTGGTCTGGGCGCTGGTGTGGTTCCTGCTCGGCTTCTTCACCTACGCGACGGTCCTCGCCGCGGCGTCCTCGCTGGTGTCCCGCCAGGAGGAGCTGCAGAACGTGATCAGCCCGGTGATCATGCTGCTGGTGGTGCCGTTCATCATCGGTGTCTCGGTGCTCCCCAGCTCGCCGGACAACAGCATGGCGGCGGTCCTGTCGCTGGTCCCGGGCTTCTCCCCGACGCTGATGCCGATGCGCATCGCCCTCGGCGTCGCAGCCCCGTGGGAGATCGCGGTCTCGCTGATCCTCAGCGCCCTGGCCTTCGCCCTGCTCCTCCGCCTCGGCGGCCGCGTCTACTCCAACGCGATCCTCCGAACCGGCTCCCGCGTGAAGCTCCGCGACGCCCTCCGCGCAGCCTGATCCCGCAAATTCAATGGAAATCGGACCTCCGATTTCCA
>NZ_JBEOVY010000376.1:0-7160 GCF_040295745.1 Saccharopolyspora sp. NPDC002686 | reverse complement strand
GGTGGACCGTGGCCGTCGACGGCGTCACCCAGTCCTTCGTCGACCTCGCCGATCCGACCTACCTGAAGCTGCCCTACATCGCCTGGATCGCGCAGTCGATCGACCGGCCGGGTGATGCAGCGCCAGGTCCAGTCGAGGCCATCGGTCAGCACCGAGTGCTCGTCCCGGTGCGCCGACTCGAGCATCTCCGCGGCGCGCTCGGCCGCCTTCTCGGGCGTGACGTCGGGCAGCGGCACGATCAGCGCGCGGCCGCCGATGACCACCAGCGCGTCGCAGCGGTAGCGGCTGAGGTTGATCAGCACCGCCGAGCCCTCCGGCGCGGCCTCGGCGAGCTTCGCGAACGGGGTGCGGCGCAGGTGGTCGGGTTGCACCGCGCGGGCTTCGGCCAGCAGCTCGTCCCAGGTGCGGGCCAGGCGGGTCCGGTCGTCGAGCTCGGTCAGACCGGGTTCGGCCACCGGGCGGTCCAGCAGGCGCCGCAGCCGGACCGCCTCGTCGGCCAGGTCCGGGTGGGTGCGGTGCAGTTCGCCGAGCTCGCCGCCGGTGGGCAGGAAGTCCGCCAGGATCGCCGAGCGCCCGTGCTCCAGCAGCTCCACCGCCAGCTCGGCGTCGCCGCTCTCCACCGCGCACGCCGCCGCGTCCGCCGCGATCGACGCCCACCGCTGCTGGGAGACCGGCGGCGCCACGACGCGCTTGCCCCGGGTGACCAGCGGCAGCAGGTCGACGGCGTAGGTGAACGACTCCAGCGCCTCGGGCCAGCGGCCCGCCTGCGCGCAGATCCGGCCGGCCAGCGCCGCTGCCCGAAGCCGCTGGTCAGCAGGGGCGGTGTCCTGCTCCGCGGCCTCCATGAGCGCCTTGCGCGCCCACCGGTAGTAGCGCTTGCGACCGCTGCGCTGGTACAGCGACTGCAAGGCGCGGGCCTGGTGGATCGCTGCGTTCGCGCGCTCCGGGGCGTCCAGCGGCATGGCGTTGAGCGCCTGCTCGAACAGCTCGATCGCCGTTTCGACGTCGGTGGTCCTGCTCGACAGCCGGAACCGGTGCGCCGCGATGATCCCCAACTGCGTCAGCGCGACGTGCTGCGCGGACGGGTCCTCCTTGGCCGCCTCGCGCGCCAGGTCGGCCGCGCTGTCCAGGTCGGTGCTGTCCTGGTTGTGCTCGAAGCGCTCGATCAGCGTCGTGGTCAGAGCGTTGAGCACTGCGCCGCGCTGCTCGGCCGCTGCTGCGGAGGCCGCCGCTTGTCCCGCGGTGACGGCGGTGTCGAGCACCTTCGGCTCGGCGCCGTGCACGAAGTGCCTGCGCAGCAAGGTCGCGTAAGCCGTGAGGGCGGTGGCGCGCTCGGTGTCGTCGGCGGACATCGCGCGCACCGCGGGGGCGATCGGCCGCAGCACCCGGCGCAGCTGGCTGGCGTCGCCGGTGGCGTCGACGTGCTCGACGGTGGTGGTGGCCAGGTTCCAGATCGCGGTGCCGAGCAGGTGGTGGCCGGTGTCGAGCACGCCGAGGACCCCGACCAGCTCGCTGATCGCCGAGTTGAGGTCGGTCAGGTCGCCGTTGGCCCGGAACCGGAGTCGCAGCGCGCGGGCCAGGTCGCAGAGCGCCGCCCGGCGCGGATCGCCGTCGGCGAGCGCCCCGGCGCCCGAGCCGAGGTGCTTGATGGCCTCGTCCAGGTCGTCCTGGGAGTTGCTGCGCTGGTACCGGCGCAGCAGCCCGGAGCCGAGGTTGACCAGCAGTTCGGAGGTGGCCGGATCGTTGGCCGGGGAGATCCGCGCGGCCTCCCGGAACACCTCGATCGACTCGTCGTCGGAGGCGGCCGAGCCGGCCAGCTGGGCGTGCAGCTTGAGCGCGTTGGCCAGCCTGACCAGCGCCATCGCCCGTCGCGGGTCGCGACGTGCGGCCTCCTCGACGGCGTTGCGCGCTGCCCGCACGCTGTCGGCCGCCGTCGCCGCGCGGTTCGTCTTCCCCGCTAGATCGGCCAGCGCCAGGGCGAGGTTGCAGTGGTAGAGGATCCGGTCGCGGTCGTTGCCGTGCGCTGCGGTGGTCGCCGACCGGTAGTGGCCGATGGCGTCCTCGAGATCGGCCAGATCACCGCTGCGCAGGTGGGACAGCTGCACAGCGCTGCCGAGGTTGTTGAGCACGCCCGCGCGCGCGGGGTCGTCCTCGCGGAGCATGCCCGCGGTGGCGCGGAAGACCTCGGTGACCCACGGCAGGTGCTCGAAGTCGAGGGTGGCGACGATCTGGTTCATCGCCGCGATCGCGTCGGCGTAGCGCTGCTCGGCGCCGCGGCGGGGATCCGGGAGCTGAGCTGCGGGTTCCGGGGCCGGGGGTTCCGGGGTGACGTCCTGTTCGTCGGTGAACCAGCTGGAGCGGGTACCTCCCCGAGCGCTCTGCGCCGCGGTCCAACGTTGCAGCCCGCCGAACCGGTCGTTCGCGCGGCTTGCATCGTCTGTCATCGGTCGTTCTCCTGTGGCTAGCTCACCGGGTCACCGGGTCGGGGGAATTCTCGGTGGGGTCGTAACACGCTACCGGCGCGCGCAGCCGCCGAATAGTCCGTGTGCACCACCTGAGATCGCACCGGTGGACAGCTGTGTCCGCGGGCGAGGTCCGCTCGATCTCCGAACCTACTCGGCCCGCGCGACGAGGGGTTCCGGTTGAGATCATTAATACTCACGGCTACCACGCAGTGATCACCGCTGCGTCCGGATCGGCCGGCCGCGGGGTGCCGCGTGATCGGACTCGAATTCGCGCGGTGCGTTCGCCCGACCGTCGATTTCGGAGGAACAGGCGCCGAGCCGATCTTTTCGCTCGGACCGGGTGCCGGTGGTGCGGGCGGGTCCGGTGGGGCCGGAGCGGCGGAGGTGACCAGGAGTCCGGGAAATCGGTTTTCCTCGCCGCGGGTGCCGATTTCGCGACTCTGCGTGCCCGGGCGCAAATCGACCTCCCAGTTCAAGATCGGGAATTCGAAGATCGAATTCGTGTTCCGCGTGACCGTCGGTGCAGATCCGAGCACAAGGGGTCAGCCGTTGCGGGCGACTTCGCCGGATTGACTCCGTTCGGCCCAGTCGCCCGGGAGCGGTCGTGATCGACATCGAATGTTGAGGCGCCGGTCACTCCCGGGGCGATCCGGCGGGGTGCTGTCAAGAGCCGTTCGGAGGGTGGTCGGGAGTGTCGTGGGGGAGCGGCTCGGGGCGACCTGTGGTAGTGCTCTGACCAGCCAAAAGCACGTCCGGAACGGCCACGTTCAGTGATCGTGTTTTGCGCCACGAGGGTGATCGGAGCGTGATCTCTTGACTGGCGGCGCGCTGGGGTTCACTCTGGTGGCCAACGCGGGGCTGGGCCGCTATCAGTGGGCCCCCTCGACAGCTGGCGGGGTTCCAGCTAGACTGCTACTTTGCGCTGCCCTCTTTCCGTCTACCCGTGCGTTCGGGTCGTAGGATGGCGGGCGCCACTTGCACCCTTGACAGCTGTGTTAGCGGACTGTGCGTTCGCGTAACGCGCGCTTTGATGACGCGGCTGTAGCCAGTTCAGAGTCCCGGAAGGACGCATCTTGGCAGTCTCCCGCGCGACCAAGGTCTCTGCAGCTTCCAACTACACGTCGGGGATCCCTGGGGCACCCAAGCGGGTCTCGTTCGCGAACATTCGCGAACCGTTGAACGTGCCGAACCTGCTAGACCTGCAGATCCAGTCCTTCGAATGGCTTGTCGGTAACGAAGCCTGGTTCCAGCGCCGGGTCGACGCCGGCGAGGAAGTTCCGGTTGGTGGTCTCGAGGAGGTCCTCGGCGAGATCTCCCCGATCGAAGACTTCTCCGGATCGATGTCGCTGTCCTTCTCCGACCCACGCTTCGACGAGGTCAAGGCCTCCGTCGAGGAGTGCAAGGACAAGGACATGACCTACGCGGCCCCGCTGTTCGTCACTGCGGAGTTCACCAACCACGGCACTGGCGAGATCAAGAGCCAGACCGTGTTCATGGGTGACTTCCCGATGATGACGGACAAGGGCACCTTCATCATCAACGGCACCGAGCGCGTCGTCGTCTCCCAGCTCGTCCGGTCCCCCGGTGTCTACTTCGACCAGTCGGTCGACAAGACCACCGACAAGGACGTCTTCAGCGTCAAGATGATCCCCAGCCGCGGTGCGTGGCTGGAGTTCGACGTCGACAAGCGCGACACCGTCGGCGTCCGCATCGACCGCAAGCGCCGCCAGCCGGTCACCGTGCTGCTGAAGGCGCTGGGCTGGTCGGCCGAGGCGATCCGCGAGCGGTTCGGCTTCTCCGAGACCCTGATGGCGACCCTGGAGAAGGACCACACCGCAGGCACCGACGAGGCGCTGCTCGACATCTACCGCAAGCTGCGCCCGGGCGAGCCGCCGACCAAGGAGAGCGCGCAGACCCTCCTGGAGAACCTGTTCTTCAAGGAGAAGCGCTACGACCTGGCCCGCGTCGGCCGCTACAAGGTCAACAAGAAGATCGGTCTGGGCCTGCCCTACGAGACCGGCGTGCTGACCGAAGAGGACATCGTCACCACGATCGAGTACCTGGTTCGCCTGCACGCGGGCGAGACCGAGATGCCCGCTCGCGGTGAGGGCGAAGGCGCCACCGTGCCGGTCGAGGTCGACGACATCGACCACTTCGGCAACCGGCGCCTGCGCACCGTGGGCGAGCTGATCCAGAACCAGGTCCGGGTCGGCCTGTCCCGCATGGAGCGCGTCGTCCGCGAGCGGATGACCACCCAGGACGTCGAGGCGATCACCCCGCAGACCCTGATCAACATCCGCCCGATCACGGCGGCGATCCGGGAGTTCTTCGGCACCTCGCAGCTGTCCCAGTTCATGGACCAGACCAACCCGATCGCGGGCCTGACGCACAAGCGCCGCCTCTCCGCGCTCGGCCCGGGCGGTCTGTCCCGTGAGCGCGCGGGCATGGAAGTCCGAGACGTGCACCCCTCGCACTACGGCCGGATGTGCCCGATCGAGACGCCGGAAGGCCCGAACATCGGTCTGATCGGCTCGCTGGCGACCTTCGCCCGCGTCAACCCGTTCGGCTTCATCGAGACCCCGTACCGCAAGGTCGTCGACGGTCGGGTCACCGACCAGATCGACTACCTGACCGCGGACGAGGAGGACCGCTACGTCAAGGCGCAGGCGAACGCGCCGATCGACGACGACGGCAACTTCCTCGACGACCGCGTGCTGGGCCGGCGGAAGGGCGGCGAGGTCGAGCTCCTCGCGCCGACCGAGATCGACTACATGGACGTCTCGCCGCGGCAGATGGTCTCCGCCGCGACCGCGATGATCCCGTTCCTCGAGCACGACGACGCGAACCGCGCCCTGATGGGTGCGAACATGCAGCGCCAGGCGGTGCCGCTGCTGCGCAGCGAGTCCCCGCTGGTCGGCACCGGCATGGAGCTGCGCGCCGCGGTCGACGCCGGTGACGTCATCACCGCCGAGAAGGCCGGTGTGGTCGAGGAGCTGTGCGCCGACTTCGTCACGATCATGGCCGACGACGGCACCCGCCGCTCGTACCGGATGAACAAGTTCTCGCGGTCCAACCACGGGACTTGCATCAACCAGAAGCCGATCGTGAACGAGGGCGACCGCATCGAGGCCGGTCAGGTCATCGCGGACGGTCCGTGCACCCAGAACGGCGAGATGGCGCTGGGCAAGAACCTGCTCGTCGCGATCATGCCCTGGGAAGGCCACAACTACGAAGACGCGATCATCCTGTCCCAGCGCCTGGTGCAGGACGACGTGCTCACCTCGATCCACATCGAGGAGCACGAGGTCGACGCCCGCGACACCAAGCTGGGCGCCGAGGAGATCACCCGGGACATCCCGAACGTCTCCGACGACGTGCTGGCCGACCTCGACGAGCGCGGCATCATCCGCATCGGTGCCGAGGTCCAGGGCGGCGACATCCTGGTCGGCAAGGTCACCCCGAAGGGCGAGACCGAGCTGACCCCGGAGGAGCGCCTGCTCCGCGCGATCTTCGGCGAGAAGGCCCGCGAGGTCCGCGACACCTCCCTGAAGGTGCCGCACGGCGAGACCGGCAAGGTCATCGGCGTCCGCGTGTTCAACCGCGAGGACGACGACGAGCTGCCCCCGGGCGTCAACCAGCTGGTGCGGGTCTACGTCGCGCAGAAGCGCAAGATCCAGGACGGCGACAAGCTCGCCGGCCGCCACGGCAACAAGGGCGTCATCGGCAAGATCCTGCCCGCCGAGGACATGCCGTTCCTCTCCGACGGCACCCCGGTCGACATCATCCTGAACACCCACGGTGTTCCGCGACGGATGAACATCGGCCAGGTGCTGGAGACGCACCTCGGCTGGATCGCCTCCCAGGGCTGGTCCATCGACGGTGACGCCGAGTGGGCCAAGCGCCTGCCGGAGGAGCTGTACGAGGTCGAGGCCGGCACCAACACCGCCAGCCCCGTCTTCGACGGTGCCCGCGAGGAGGAGATCACCGGTCTGCTGGCCTCCACCCGCCCGAACCGCGACGGCGAGCGCATGGTCGGCGGCGACGGCAAGGCCCAGCTGTTCGACGGGCGCAGCGGCGAGCCGTACCCGTACCCGACCGCGGTCGGCTACATGTACATCCTGAAGCTGTCGCACCTGGTGGACGACAAGATCCACGCCCGTTCGACCGGTCCGTACTCGATGATCACCCAGCAGCCGCTGGGCGGTAAGGCGCAGTTCGGTGGTCAGCGCTTCGGTGAGATGGAGTGCTGGGCCATGCAGGCCTACGGCGCCGCCTACACGCTGCAGGAACTGCTCACCATCAAGTCCGACGACGTGGTGGGCCGCGTGAAGGTCTACGAGGCGATCGTCAAGGGCGAGAACATCCCCGAGCCGGGCATCCCGGAGTCCTTCAAGGTGTTGCTGAAGGAGCTCCAGTCGCTGTGCCTGAACGTCGAGGTGCTCTCCAGCGACGGTGCGGCCATCGAGATGCGCGACAGCGAGGACGAGGACTTGGAGCGCGCTGCTGCCAACCTCGGCATCAACCTGTCCCGCAACGAGTCGCCGTCCGTCGACGACATCGCGCACTGACACTCGCCGCCGGGGGGCGGGGGGGGTCCCCCCCCCCCCGCGCCCCCCCCCCCCCGCGCCCCCCCCCCCCCCCCCCCCCCCCCAACAGACCAACTAGCGAAAAGACAACACAGGACAACCGAGACCA
>NZ_JBEOVY010000375.1:0-7171 GCF_040295745.1 Saccharopolyspora sp. NPDC002686 | reverse complement strand
CCCGCCTGGACTGCGGGTGCCCGACTTTATGTATGCCAATACACGGCAGTCGGGCCGTCCTCGCCAGGCGAACGCTGAGAACCCGCGGCGGTGCCGGCTGCGGGAGTGGGCTATGCGCCTGGCGGCGCATCAAAGATGAAGAACCAGGATCAAAGACGAGTCCGGAGCGTCACCGCACCTGTCCGTTGGTGCTGGGGGAGGCGCGCGAATCGGTCACCAGCGATCGCACGACGGTGTTGGCGGTCGCCACCAGCGGCACGGCCAGGACCGCTCCGCCCACTCCGGCGATGGTGAAGCCCGACGTCACGCTGAGCACCACCGCCAACGGGTGCAGCCGCACGGCGTGCCCCAGCAGGAACGGCTGCAGCACGTGGCCTTCCAGCTGCATCACGCACACCACCACGGCCAGCAGGATCAACGCCGTGACGAACCCGTTGGCGGCCAGCGCGACGAGCACGGCCAGTCCGCCGGTGACCACCGCTCCGACGTAGGGGACGAAGGCGCCGAGGAAGATCACCACGGCCAGCACGAACGGCAGCGGGACCCCGAGCACGAGGGCTCCGATGCCGATCAACGCCGCGTCGATGAAGGCCACGGCCGCCGTCGCGCGCACGTAGGCCACGAGTGTTGCGAAGCCGCGCTGGCCGGCGACGTGCACGCGCTGGCGGACTGTTCGCGGCACCGTCACCTGCACGACGAACGACCAGATCCGGCCGCCGTCGCGGAGGAAGAAGAACAGGGTGAACAGCCCGAGCAGCATCCCGGCCAGGAACCGCAGCAGCGTGCCGGTGGTGGCCAGCGCAGTCGTCGGCAACCCGCTCTGGTCGATCCGCAGCGCCTGCGTGAGCTGCTGGAACACCTCGTTGAGCTGTTGCTGGCTCAGGCTCAGCGGGCCGCGGATGAGCCAGCTGCGGATCTGCTCGAAGCTGGCGACCAGCTGCTCGCTCAGCCCGGCCACCCCGGCCACCAGCGTGTTGATCACCACCGCCAGCACCGCGCCGAGCGCGCAGAGCCCGCCGACGAGCACGAGCAGGGCGGCCAGCGTGCGGTGCATCCCCTTGCGCACGAGCCAGTTCACCGCAGGTGCCATCAGCGCGGCGAGTAGACCGGCTACCGCGACCGACATGACCTCGCCGTAGAGCACGTCGAAGACCTGCCACAGCACCCACGCCACGGCGACCAGCACGAGCAGCCGCCACCCCACCGCAGCCGCGACGCGCAGACCGCGGGGAATCCCGCTCGCGCCGGTATCACCCACAGCACGTGGTTGGCCCGCAGCGCTGATCACCAAACGCGCGCCTGTGCGTCCACTGTGGCCGGTTCGGCGGCTACTCCTGGTCGTCCAGCTGGAAGTGCCAGATCATCGTCGCGGGCATGTCGGCGCTCGCCGCCGCAGCGGCCTCGGGCACCATGGCGGCCAGCGACCACGGCCACAAGTCCCACGGGCCCGGCTCCGCCGCAGCGGGGCCCGATGCGGGCATCCCGGGCAGGGCGGGTTCCTCGAAGCCGCGCACCTGCAATCCCAGCGGCAGCGCAACGCGCAGGTAGTCGCCGATCTCGTGCCGGTGGCTGACCAGTCGCCCCGGCTTGCCCTCGGCGTCGCGCACCGTCGGAACCGAACCGAACATCACCCGGCCGGGATGCATGTCGGAGATGACCAGGTGCCCGCCGGGGCGCAGCACCCGGGCGAACTCGGCGAAGACCGGTCCCAGCGATGGCACGTGCGTCAGCGCCAGCGCGCAGACGACCAGGTCGGCGGTGGCGTCACCGACCGGCAGGCCGGTGAGGTCGCCGACGGAGAACTCGCCCTCCGGGACGCGCTCGCGCGCCCGCTCGAGCATCTCCGGGGAGCTGTCCACCCCGACCACCCGGTGCCCGCGCCCGGCCAGGATCTCGGCGAACCGCCCGGTTCCGCACGCGGCGTCCACCGCGGTACCCGCCGGCAGCCCGTCGAGGATCTTCTCGACCACGGGTTCGTCGAAGTCGAACGCCGAGTTGCGGCCGTCGTCGTAGGTCCGCGACCAGGTCCGGTAGCCGGTCACGGTGTCCACCCGCTCGGCCTCGACTGCCGCGTCCGCCAGCGATCCGTCATCGATCAGCCGCCGGACCTCGGCGATCCGCGCGGCCACGAACTCCCGGTCGTGCTCCCCGGTGAAACTGCGAAGCAGCGCCACACCTTCCAATCCCAGCAGGTACGCCAGGGGGTGCTCGTAGACCATGGGCCGGAGGCTAGCGGTCGGGATTCCAGCGGGGCCACCGATTTTCCGCGGTGCCAGTGCACCGCGATTGGACCTTGCGCGGTCGGGCGTTCTTGCGAGCATGGGGCGGTGACGACATCTGGTGGTGTACGCCGTCCCTTCGCCCAGGTCGACGTGTTCGGCGCGGATCCCTGCACCGGCAACGCGCTCGCCGTGGTGCTCGACGCCGACGGGCTGTCCGATCAGGAGATGCAGCGGTTCGCGCGCTGGACCAACCTCTCCGAGACGACCTTCCTGCTCCCGCCGACCACGTCCGAGGCCGACTACCGGGTCCGGATCTTCACCCCAGCGGGTGAGCTGCCGTTCGCCGGGCACCCCACGCTCGGCAGCTGCCACGCCTGGCTCTCCCGGCGACCGGACGCGGTCGGGGAGCGGATCGTCCAGGAGTGCGCCGCCGGCCTGATCGAGTTGCGCGCCGACAGCGGTCGTTACGCCTTCGCCGCGCCGCCGCTGATCCGCGAGGGACCGGTCGACGACCAGCTGCGCGACGAGCTCGCCAGCTGGCTGGGACGCCTCCGAGACGCGCAGTGGGTGGACAACGGACCGGGCTGGGTGGGCGTCCTGCTCGACAGCGCGGACGAGGTGCTGAACGTGCCCGCCCCACCCGCGACGCTTCCGCCGCTGGGCGTGGTGGGCCCGCACCCGCCGGGAGGGGAGTACCAGTTCGAGGTGCGCGCGTTCTTCCCGGAGGGCGGCCAAGTGCTCGAGGACCCGGTCACCGGCAGCCTCAACGCGGGCATCGCGCAGTGGCTCATCGGGACCGGACGAGCCCCCGAGCACTACACCGCGCACCAGGGCACCGCGGTCGGCGCGGACGGCCGGATCTCAATAGACCGCGACGAGCACGGCGCCATCTGGGTCGCCGGAACCGCGATCACCTGCATCCAGGGCGAAGTCCAGCTGTGACCGGTCAGCGGGTCAGCGCGTCGATCTCGTCGGCGGCCTCTGGCCAACCCCGGCGGAGGTCGGCGCGGTCGCCCAGGGCGAAACCCTCGAACCGGAACGGCGGGGAAAGCGTCAGCCCGACCAGCGACCACGCGCCGTCCGGGCGGGAGCCCTGCCAGGCGCCGGCCGGGACGACGACCTGCAGCACCTGACCGGCATCGAGGTCCGGGCCGAGCGTGACCCGGCGGCTGGTGCCGTCGGGATCGAGCACCAGCATCCGGACCGGCGCTCCGCCCTGCCAGTGGTAGACCTCGGGGGAGTCCAGCTTGTGCAGGGCGGAGAAGTCCGGCGCGACCATCAGGTAGATCGCCGACGACATGTTCTCGTCGGCGTACATCTTGCGGACGTGACCGCCTTCCCCTTCGAGCGGCTCCAAGCCGAGCCGCTCGATCAGCGCCCGGCCGACGGCCGGATCGTCCCCACCGGGCAGACCGATGTGCATGCTGATCCTCCCGTTCACCAGGTGGGGCGCACCGAGGCGCCACCGTCGACGACCAGCTCCTGCCCGGTCACCCAGCTGCTGCCCGGACCGCACAGGAACAGGCACGCATCGGCGATGTCGGTCGGCTGGCCGAGCCGGCCGATGGGGTTGCCGGCTTCCCACTGGGCCACGCCTTCCGGCCAGTCCGCCCGGATCGTCGGGCGGTCCATCAGGCCGGGGGAGACCAGGTTGACGCGGACCCCGTCGCGCGCGTACTCCAGCGCGGCCGAGCGCACCAGCATGCCGACGGCCGCTTTGGACACCGCGTAGTGCGCCGATCCCGGCTTGGGCTGGGAACCGACGATCGATCCGATGGCGACCACGGCGCCACCTCCGTCCTGCGCGGACATCGCGCGGTGCGCGGCCTGCAGCACCAGGAACGTGGCGTCCACATTGGATTCCTGCACCGCGCGGAAGTCGGCGAGCGACATCTCGGCCAGCGGCTGCAGCGGTTGGACCCCGGCGTTGAGCACCGCGGCGTCCAAGCTCCCGAAGCTGTCGAGCGCGACCTGCACGACGCGGTCGGCGTCGTCGGGGGAGCGGAGGTCGGCCTGAACGGCGACGGCGCTGCCACCGGTCGATTCGACGTCGCGAACGACCTCGCCCGCACCGGCCTCGTCCCGGTGGTACTGGACCACCACCCGAGCTCCGGCCTGCGCGAACCGGCGCGCGATCCCGCTGCCGATGCCCCCGCTCGCGCCGGTCACCAGCGCGACCTTGCCCGCGAAGCCATCCGCGCCCGGCACCTGGTCCATGCCGCCATCCCTTCGTCGTAGGAGTCGCGCACCAGGGTGCCGCACGTTCGGTCGCCGCTGTTGGACCGGGTCGCACCGCCATCGCGGTAGGCTGGTGGCATGATCGAGTTGTGGGAACCGACCGCGGTCGGTGTGCTCCAACTTCCTTCCGGGCGTTCGATCCGCGGACGCGGTCTGAGCAAGCCGCTCCCCGCTGGACCGCAACCGGATTTCGCCGTGTACCTGCTGGGGAAGCAGCCACCTCAGGTCGAGTGGGAGAGCCGGTGGCTGCGCTGGCCGGACTTCCGGCTGCCCGCCGACCGGGCCGAGGCCCGCCAGGTCCTCCGCGAAGCGTGGGAGCGGGCCGAGCACGAGCGGGTGGAGCTCGCCTGCGCCGGTGGCAAGGGGAGAACCGGCACCGCACTGGCCTGCCTCGCGGTCATCGACGGAGTCCCGGCGGCCGAAGCCGTCGCCTACGTCCGCGCCCACTACGACCCGCGCGCGGTCGAAACCCCTTGGCAGAAGCGCTACGTCGCCAAGTACACCCCGTGACTCGCCCGGACAGCGGAAGGGAAACCATGGCCCGCAAGGTGATCCTAGACGTCGACACCGGCACCGACGACGCCGTGGCGATCATGTTCGCCGCGCTGCACCCCGATCTCGACCTGCTCGGCGTCACCACGGTCAACGGCAACGTGCCGCTGGAGAACACCACGGACAACACGCTTCGCGTGCTGGACTGGATCGGCTGCCCGGACATCCCGGTGCACCCGGGCGTGCCGAGACCGATCGTCCGGCGCGGGTTCCCCGGCGGCCGGCACTTCGAGCAGGACGACGACCACGACCCGCACGGCACCGCCCTGCCGATCCCGGCCCCGCGCATCGCGGCGCAGGACACCGGCGCGGTGGAGTACCTGGTGGAGACCCTGCGCGCGACCGCGGAGCAGATCACCCTGGTGGCCGTCGGGCCGCTGAGCAACGTCGCCACCGCGCTCGCGATCGACCCGTCGCTGGCCGGCGCGGTGGAACAACTGGTCGTGATGGGCGGCGGGCACGCCGTCGCCAACGTGACCGCGTCCGCCGAGTTCAACATCTGGGCCGACCCGGAGGCGGCGAGCGTGGTGCTGTCCGCCGGTTTCGACCCGCTCACCCTGGTGACGCTCGACGCGACCCACCAGGCGCTGGTTCCGCAGACGACCTGCGATGCGCTGGAAGGACTGGGCACCCCGGCGGGCACGGCCGCGGCCCGGTTCATCTCGCGCCGGATCGCCGCCTACGAGCAGATGGCCGTGTCCGGGAACGCGGCGCCGGTGCACGACGTGGTGTGCACCGCCTACCTCGTCGAACCCGAGGTGATCTCCACCCGTTCCTTCCCCGTCGAGGTGGAGACCGCCAGCCCGCTGACGGTGGGGCGGACCGTCATCGACACGCGACCCGACTCGAAGTCCGAGCGGAACGCGCACGTCGCGCTGCACGCGGATGCGGCACGGCTCAACGAACTCCTCCTCACCACCTTCGCCCGCGACACCGCTTCCTGACCGCCGACGCGGGCCGGTCGGGATTGCCGTCGCGGGCGATACTCGGCCCGCGGGGCCCGCGGGGCTCCGGGAACGATCAGTCGACGAGCTGGGAGAAGCCATGGAATTCCGCCACCTCGGCCGCAGCGGTCTGGTGATCAGCGAGATCGCCTACGGGAACTGGCTGACGCACGGTTCCCAAGTCGAGGAGCAGGCCGCTGCCGCGTGCATCCGCGCCGCGCTGGACGCCGGGATCACCACCTTCGACACGGCCGACGTCTACGCGGAAGGACGCGCCGAGGAGGTGCTCGGCCGCGCGTTGCGGGGTGAACGCCGGGCCGGGCTGGAGATCTTCACGAAGGTGTACTTCCCGGTCGGACCGGGCCGCAACGACCGCGGGCTGTCCCGCAAGCACATCGCGGAATCGATCGACGCGTCCCTGCGCCGCCTGCAGACCGACTACGTCGACCTCTACCAGGCGCACCGGTACGACCCGGAAACGCCGCTGGAGGAGACCATGGAGGCGTTCGCCGACGTGGTCCGGTCGGGCAAGGCGCTCTACATCGGGGTGTCGGAGTGGACCGCCGAGCAGATCCGCGCCGCGCACCGGCTCGCCCGGGAACTGCGGATCCCGCTGGTGTCGAACCAGCCGCAGTACTCGATGCTCTGGCGGATCGTCGAGGGCGAAGTGGTGCCCACGAGCGAGGAGCTCGGGATCGGGCAGATCGTGTGGTCCCCGATCGCGCAGGGCGTGCTGACCGGGAAGTACCGCCCGGGAACACCACCGCCCGCGGGCAGCAGGGCCACCGACGAGACCGGCGCGAACTTCGTCGCCCGCTGGCTGCGCGACGACGTGCTGACCCGGGTCCACCAGCTCGAACCGCTCGCTGCCCAGGCGGGGCTGTCGATGGCCCAGCTGGCGGTGGCGTGGGTGCTGCAGAACTCCAACGTCTCCGCGGCCATCATGGGCGCCTCCCGCCCGGAACAGGTCACCGAGAACGTCAAGGCCGCGGGCGTGCGCCTCGACGGGGACCTGCTGGCCAAGATCGACGAGGTCCTGGACCCGGTCGTGATCAGCGACCCGGCCCTGACCAAGGCCAACGCGCCGAAGGTCCGGAACTGACGCGGCGGGCGAGGTGGGGGGGGGGGCGCGACCCGCCCCCCGCGCCCAGCCCCAAAAATACCCCCGCGCCCGGGGGGGTGGCCAAACCGTTTTGGGCGGTGGATTGCCGGGCG
>NZ_JBEOVY010000374.1:0-7179 GCF_040295745.1 Saccharopolyspora sp. NPDC002686 | reverse complement strand
ATCGCCGCTCACGACCCCCGACACCTCTCACTCCGAACCGAAACGCCGGTGCCGCTCCGAGGCCTCGGCGGACCGCGGCACGCATCAAGCAGGCAACGCGGAAGGCAGGAGATCCAACCCCGAACTTCCTTTCACCAGAAGGAGAGCCGCAATGCTGCGCAGCACCTTGCTGGCCGCCGCCCGTTCCCAGGGCGTGCGCCACCTCGTCGAGGCCAACCCGCTGACCAAGCCGGTCGTCAAGCGGTTCGTCGCCGGGACCACCCCCGAGGACGCGGTCACCGCCACCCGCGCGCTCCGCGACCAGGGCATGCACGTCACCCTCGACCACCTCGGTGAGGACACCCTCGACGCGCAGCAGGCCAACGACACCGTCCGGGCCTACGAGCGGATGCTCTCGGTGCTCAAGGCCGAGGGCCTGGCCGACCGGGCCGAGGTGTCGGTGAAGCTCTCCGCCGTGGGCCAGTTCCTGCCCAGCGACGGCGAGAAGATCGCGCTGGACAACGCGCGGCTGATCTGCGAGGCAGCGGCCGACGCGGGCACCACGGTCACCCTGGACATGGAGGACCACACCACCACCGACTCCACCCTGGGCATCCTCCGCGACCTGCGGGTGGACTTCCCGTGGGTCGGCGCGGTGCTGCAGGCCTACCTGCACCGCACCGAGCAGGACTGCCGCGACCTGGCGACCGAGGGTTCGCGGGTGCGCCTGTGCAAGGGCGCCTACTCCGAGCCGGCGTCGGTGGCCTACCAGGACAAGGGCGAGGTCGACCGCTCCTACGTGCGCTGCCTGAAGATCCTGATGAACGGCGAGGGCTACCCGATGGTGGCCAGCCACGACCCGCGGATGGTCTCGATCGCCACCGACCTGGCGGCCCGGGCCGGGCGCGACGCGGACAGCTTCGAGTACCAGATGCTGTACGGCATCCGCACCGAGGAGCAGCGGCGGATCGCGGCCGAGGGCGGCAAGCTGCGGGTCTACGTGGCCTACGGCGACGAGTGGTACGGCTACTTCATGCGCCGCCTCGCCGAGCGCCCGGCGAACCTGGCGTTCTTCCTGCGCTCCCTGATCACCCAGAGCTGACGCACCCCCGACGAGCAGGCCCGGCCCGATCCCCCTTCCGGGCCGGGCCTGTTCACGTGGGGATCGACACTTCCCGTTCGGCCGGGCCTTCCCCGCAAATACCCTGGAACGGCACGACCACGAGCGGGAAGAGGGATTTCGTTGAAGCCCAGCTACTTCGAACGGCTCGACGCGAACCGGTTTAAGCCGACCGCCCACGCCAGCGGCGCGTGGCGCAGCGACGAGCAGCACTTCAGCCCGCTGGGCGGACTGCTGGTCCACGCCATCGAGCGCTCGGTCGGACCGCGTCCGGGCCTGCTGATCAGCCGGATCAGCTTCGACATCCTGGGCAAGATCGACCTCGACGAGTTCGAGGTGCAGGTGGAGACGCTGCGCCCGGGCCGCACCATCGAGCTGGTGGAGGCCACCGCGATCATCGGCGGGCGCCCCGTGGTCCGCGCCCGCGCCTGGTATCTCTCCGCGCAGGACACCAGCTCCGTCTCCGGTGGCCAGCCCGAACCGCTGCCGCACCCGGACGCGCTGGAGCCCTGGCCGATGAGCTCGGTGTGGGACGGCGGGTTCATCGCGTCGCTGGAGGCCCGCACGGTCGGGGAACCGCAGCCCGGGCGCACCACGGCGTGGGTGTCGACCTCCTACGACCTGGTCGCCGGTGAGCAGGCCGGCCCGGTGGCGTCGTACGTCGCGCTCGTCGACACCGCCAACGGCATCGCCGTCCGCCAGCACCCGACGGAGTGGATGTTCCCCAACGTCGACCTGACGATCCACTTCCACCGCCAGCCGGAGGGCGACTGGACCGGCCTGGACACCGCGGTCATCTTCGGCGCCGACGGTCGCGGCATCACCAGCACGGTCCTGCACGACACCCGGGGCCCGGTCGGCCGCGCCGAGCAGATGCTCACCGTCCGATCCCTGAGCCAGTAACTCCGCCGCCGCAGGGGCTTCCGGAAGCCCCTTCAGGTGGTGCGGTGCCGGGCTCGGTGGTTGGCGACGTTGATCCTGTTCCCGCAGAGGTCCGGGGTGCAGTAGCGGCGGCGGCCCGCCTTGCTGGTGTCGACGAACGCACCTTCGCAGTCCGGCGAGGCGCAGTGGCGGAAGCGGTTGTGCCCCAACGCGCGCAGCGCTCCGAGCAGGCCGAGGCCGGTGAGTGCCGCGAGTTCGTCGACCAGGGGTGAATCCGGGGCTGTTTCCACCTGCCACTTCCACCGGCCGTCGGCGTCCCGGCCGAGGAGCGGGCCGATTCCCGCTCGCCGCACCAGGTCCGCTGCGCCTTCGGCGACCTGGTCTTCGTCCTCCGCGTCGAGGAGGACGCGCAGTTCCCGGCGGAGTTCGTGCACCTCGGCGAGGTCGTCCGCCGTCAGCTCCGCATCGACTCCGCGCTCGTCCAGGAATCTTCGCAGGTCAGGAAGCGCCGCCAGGGCTTCGCCCGCGATGCGGCGGACCTCCGGTGCGGTGTTGACCAGGTCGGTCGCGAGACCAGCACCCCTTGCGTAATCGTTGAAATCTATTTTCAAACCTTACCTCGCCCGCTACGGTAACCGGTGAAACTCAGTTTCACACCTTAGCTGGGAGGTTCGATGGGATCCACGACCTGGCGGCTCGACGGGCGGGTCCGGGTGTCCGGCGGCGAGGTCGCCACCGGCGTGTTCGGCGATGGGCCGCCCGTGGTCCTCGTGCACGGCACGCCCGCGTGGTCGTACCTGTGGCGCGACGTCGTCCCGGTGCTGGCCGAGCGGTTCACCGTGCACGTGTGGGACCTGCTCGGGTTCGGCGACTCGCGCCCGGATCCGGGCATCGCGCCGTCCATCGCGCGGCAGGCCCGGACGCTGGCCGAGCTCGTCGAGCACTGGCGCCTGGAGTCGCCCGGCCTCGTCGGCCACGACATCGGCGGCGGCACCGTGATGCGGGCCCACCTGGTCGAACAGGTCCCGGCCAGCCACCTCGCGCTGCTCGACGCGGCGGTGATCGGGCCGTGGAACACGCCGTTCACCGAGCACATGCAGCGCTACGCGGAGGCCTACCGGACGATGCCGCCGCACGTGTTCGCCGACATCATCGCCCCGCGCATGCGCACCGCCGCGCACCGCATGTCCGACGCCTCCGCGGCGGCCTACCTCGAGCCGTGGACGGGCAGCGACGGGCAGCAGCGGTGGGTCGACCAGGTGGCGGCGATCAGCTTCGAGGACACCCGCGAAGCCGTCGCCCGCCTCGACGAGGTCACCGCGCCGACGCTGGTGCTGTGGGGTGAACACGACGAATGGCTCGCTCCATCGGTCGGAGATCGGCTCGCCGCGGCCATTCCCGGGGCCCGTCGAGCAACCGTTCCCGGGGCCGGGCACTTCGTTGCCGAAGACAACCCGCGGGATACCGCCGCCGAGCTGATCCGGTTCTTCGAGAGCCGTTCCCAACTCGTGAACGGCGATGGTCGCAAGAACCGCCACCGCCACTCACGACTCCACGAAACACCAGGTCAGGCCACCTGATAGCGAGAAAGTCAAGTCGCGACTGACACTGGTACCAGCAATTTGTCAAATTGCTTCGGTGAACTGCGTTTTTGGAAATGCCGGATTGTTTCCGGTACTGTTCGGCGCACGGGAAATCGCAGTCGGGGGTGTCTTGTGCCCTTCGACGACTGCTGGACGGAGGACCGACAATTTCCGCTCGACGATCCGGCATTCCAGACCGGTTGCAGGCGACGTTCCGCCCGGACCGAGCCGAACTCGCCCTCTGGGGCACGGCGGATCCCGCGAAAGCGGCGCGCGAACTCGGCTTCCCGAACGGCGGTGAGGACGAGCTGGCCACCGTGCTGCCCGACGACGGCGAGGTCGCGGCGGCTGATCTGCCCTCGGTCGTGGTGCCGATCGCCGACGCGCTCGCGCCGCTGGCCGCGCTGCCGTCCCCGGACCGCTGGCCCGCGTGGCAGCGGCCCGGGGATTCGCTGATCGCCTGGGGTGTGGCAGCGAAACTGGCGTTGGAGCACGTCACCGCCGGGCACCTGGTCCCCGACGTGCGCGGCGAGACAGCGTGCTGGCGGCTGGCGAACCTGCACGACACCCGGTTCGCCGCGCTGGCCGGCGCGATGCCCCCGGCCGCGCACGCGCTGCGCCGCGACGGCGGGATGTGGACCGCACCGGAGATGCTGGCCGCCTTCGGTGACGCCGTCGCCGACACCTGCGCGCGCGGCGAAGCGATCACCGACGCCGGAGCGTGGATCACAGCGCTGACCAGCCACGATCCGACCGTGCAGCTGGACGGGACGACGCGGTCCGCGCTGCAGGGATGGGCCCGGGAGCTGCCGTCGGACCCGGTCGAGCCGCTCGGCGGGAACCTCGAGCTCCGCCTGGAGGTCCCCGCTGATGACGACGAACCCTGGTTGGTGGGCTTCCACCTGCAATCCGCCGCCGACCCGCGGGTTTCGGTGTCCGCCGAACGCGTCTGGTCGGCGGGCAACGCCACTTTGGAGCTGCCCGGCACCACCATCGGTTCACCGCAAGACGCACTGGTGCAAGGCCTGGCCGAGGCCGCGCGAATCTTCCGCCCGCTGGATGCGGCGCTGTCCGAGCAACGCCCCACCCGAGCGCGCCTGGACGCCAACCAGGCCGCCGAGTTCCTGGCGACCAGCCCGGAGCTGACCGCGGCGGGCATCGCCGTCGACGTGCCGAGCGACCTCGCCGGAGTGCGTCGGCTGCGCGGGCGCCTGCACGCCGAGGACGGCGCGGAGTTCCGCTGGCAAGCCGTGATCGGCGACGAAGTGCTGCGCGCGGAGGAGCTCGACGAGCTGATCGCACTGGGCCGTCCGCTGGTGCGCCGGCACGGCCGCTGGGTGAGCGTCGACGTGCGGGAAGCCGAGGAAGTCCGCGCCAGACTTGGGAAGGCCCAGGCGTTCTCGGAGTCCGAAGCCCTGGCCGCAGTGCTGGAAGGGCGGCGGTCCACCGAGTTCGGCGAGGTCGACGTCTCCGCCGGTGGCCGCCTGCGAGCGCTGGTGGAACGCCTGGGCGAACCGACGTCCGAACCCGTGCTGACCGGTGTCGATGCGACGCTGCGCAGCTACCAGCAGCGCGGTGCCGCGTGGTTGCAGAACATGGCCGAGCTGGGCTTCGGCGCGGTCCTCGCCGACGACATGGGGCTGGGCAAGACGCTGCAGACCATCGCGCTGCTGGCCGCCCGCGCCGGGGACCGGCCGCAGCTGGTGGTGTGCCCGACGTCGGTGCTGGACAACTGGCAGCGCGAGCTCCACCGGTTCGCGCCGAAGCTCCCGGTGGTGCGCCACCACGGCCCGCGGCGCCCGCTCGACCCGGCCGCGTTCACGCCCGGATCCGTGGTCATCACCACCTATCCCCTGCTGCGCACCGACTTCCAGCTCCTGTCCGATGTGGACTGGGATGTCGTGGTGCTCGACGAGGCGCAGCAGATCAAGAACCACTCCGGGCAGACCGCGCAGGCCGCCGGCCGGCTGCGCGCCCGCACCCGGGTGGCGCTGACCGGTACGCCGGTGGAGAACCGGCTCGCCGAGCTGTGGTCGATCATGCACTTCGCCAACCCCGGTCTGCTGGGCGGACCCGGCCGCTTCAAGGAGCGGTTCGCGGTCCCGATCGAGCGGTGGCACGACGCCGAGGCCACCCGGCGGCTGCGCTCGATCGTCGCGCCGTTCCTGCTGCGCCGCCGCAAGGACGAGGTCGCCACCGATCTGCCGCCCAAGGTCGAATCGGTGGTCACCTGCGCGCTGACCGACGAGCAGGCCGCGCTGTACCGGAAGGCGGTGCGCGACTCGCTGGACGCGGGCTTGGGCACCGGGATCGGTCGGCGCGGCCGCATCCTGAAGCTGCTGACCGCGCTCAAGCAGATCTGCAACCACCCGGCCCACTACCTCGGCGAATCCGGCCCGCTGCCCGGGCGCTCCGGCAAGCTCACCCGCGCCGCCGAGATGCTGGGCGAGGTGGTCGCCGCCGGCGATCGGGCGCTGGTGTTCACCCAGTACCGGGTGATGGGCGAGCTGCTGGCCGGTCACCTGGCCGACGAGCTGGGCCTGCCCGAGGTGCCGTTCCTGCACGGCGGGCTGAGCACCGCGCGCCGGCAGGCGATGGTGGACGCGTTCCAGGACGACGACACCGCTCCCCCGGTGCTCATCATCAGCCTCAAAGCCGGTGGCACCGGCCTGAACCTGACCCGTGCCACGCACGTCCTGCACTACGACCGCTGGTGGAACCCGGCGGTGGAGGACCAGGCGACCGACCGCGCGCACCGGATCGGCCAGTCCCGCAGCGTGCACGTCCACAAGCTGGTCGCGCACGGAACCCTCGAGGAGCGCATCACCGAACTGCTGGAGCAGAAGCGCGCGCTGGCCGATTCGGTGATCGGCAGCGGCGAGTCCTGGCTGACCGAGCTGACCGACGAGGCGCTGCGCGAGCTCGTCGAACTGTCCACGGAGGACTGATGTCGAACAAACGCCCCTCGGAAGCAACGGCTTTCGGCTCCACCTGGTGGGGTCGGCGCTGGCGGCGCGCGCTGGAATCGCTGGGCGCCACCTACCCGAATCCCCGCCTGCCGCACGGACGTTCGCTGGCCCGCCACGGAGCCGTGCAGGACCTCGTCGTCGCCCCCGGATCCGTCACCGCCCAGGTGCACGCGCGCGGCAAGGTCCTCGACGTGGTGCTGACGCTGCCCGCTTTCACCGACGCGGAATGGCGAACGGCGGTCACAGCGCTGGCCGGGCAGCTCAGGCACGCAGCCGCGCTCCTGCGGGGCGAGCTGCCGGAAGACGTGGACGACACGCTGCGCGAAGTGGACCTCTCGCTGTTCCCGCGGACCGGCGAACTCGGGTCGACCTGCACGTGCCGCAGCCGCACCGAACCCTGCGCGCACGCGACAGCCGTGCACTACGTGCTGGCACCCCGGCTCGACGACGACCCGTTCCTGCTGACCCGCCTGCGCGGCCGGGATCGCGACCCGCTCCTCGCGGACCTCCGCGCGGCCCGCTCCACGCCGGAGCTGGACCCGTCGACGCTGTTCACCGCACGCGGTGACCTCGCGGCAGCGGCAGCACTCGCGGCCCAGCCACTCCGGGCACCCGCGCGGCCTCGACGTCGCCGCCTCGGCTGATC
>NZ_JBEOVY010000373.1:0-7193 GCF_040295745.1 Saccharopolyspora sp. NPDC002686 | reverse complement strand
GACCGAACCTGAACTCGCCGACTTGTACCGGAAGGCGCGAGAAGTGGCCGACCAGACCCGCTTTCAAGACCTTCGATCACCCAGGCCGTCGGTGGCGTCCCGGTGTGCTTGCTGGCGCCGACGCAGGACAGCTACTCGGGGGCGGACTTCAAAGCCGGGCCGCAGACCATCTCCGGGCCCGACGCGCTGGCGTTCGTGCGCCAGCGGCACGGCCTGCCGCGCGGAGACCTGGACCGCGTGGTCCGCCAGCAGGCATTCCTGTCCGGGCTGGCGCAGTCGGCGCTCTCCGGAGGCGTGCTGGCCAATCCCGCCCGCTTGCAGGGGCTGATCGGCTCCGTGCAGGACTCGGTGGTGCTGGACCGCGACTGGGACGTGCTCGCCTTCGCCGAGCGGCTGCGCGGCCTGGCCGGTGGCGCGATCCGGTTCACCACGATCCCCATCGAGAACGCCGACTACGAAACCCCGGAGGACGGCCAGGCGATCCTGGTCGACCCGCGCGCGGTGCGGCAAGCGGTCACCCAGACCATCGACCCGTCGGCTGCCCCACCGCCCGCGTCCTCCGACGAGGAGTCCGGCGCGGCCACAGTGGACGTGCTCAACGCGACGAAGACCGCCGGGCTGGCGCAGAAGGTGCGCTCGGTGCTCTCCAACCGGGGCATCCAGGTCGGCACGGTCGGCAACACCGCTGCCCGGTCCTCCTCGATCGTGCAGTACGCCCCGGACGCCTCGGACACGGCCGGCCAGGTGGCATCACAACTCGGGGGCCTGCCCACCGAGGAGAGCAGCTCCGTGCCGAGCGGCCACGTCCAAGTCCTCATCGGCAGCGACTACCGGGGCCCGTCGGCCCCGCGCTTCGCCCCGCCACGAGCAGTGTCGCTGGACGGTCCGGCCCGCCAGCAGAGCACCGCGCCGGACCCCGAGACGATCACCGCCGACGGCATTCCCTGCGTCAACTGACCTCGTGCGAACTGGTCGGTGGTGAGGCGGCCCCCTCGCCCGTCCCACCACCGACCAGCGGCTGGTGGTCACCCCCAGTGACCTCACCGCCAGCCAGCCCGCTCCGGTACCGTCCGCGGCACCGGAGCCGTCCGGTTGTCGGAAAGCCCGCGTGGGGTTCGTCCAGACCTCTGCGCTGGTGGTGCATCGCCGGTCTTCTCGCGCGCCGACGGCTGTAGCTCAACAGCGCCCAGCATCGGCGATCACCGTGAAGCACTGGGGTCTGGAACGGTCCACCGCTGGTTGAGACTACGCCGGGGCCCAGTGCGTCGCGAGCTGCCAGCACGCCTGAGCTGAGCGTGCCCCTCACGCCACGACCACCGTTTCAGGGCAGTGGTTTTCACCCGATGCACGGAGCCGAGTGGCACTCGTCTCAGACTGCCGGTACAGGGGCTTCGATCGAGGCGATTCGAACCTGCGTGCGGTAGCGTTTGCGCATGTCCGAAGCACCGCTCTCCCCCGCGCAAGCCTACGAAGTGCTGAAGGCGGGCAACCGGCGATTCGTCGAGAACACCCTCCAGCACCCGAACCAGGACGCCGACTACCGGGCGTCGCTGGCACCGGGACAGCGTCCCTTCGCCGTGCTGTTCGGCTGCTCCGACTCCCGGCTCGCCGCCGAGATCATCTTCGACCAGGGCCTGGGCGACCTGTTCGTGGTCCGCACCGCCGGTCAGGTCACCGGCCCCGAGGTCCTGGGCAGCATCGAGTTCGGCGTCGGCGTGCTTGGCACGCCGCTGGTCATCGTGCTCGGTCACGACTCCTGCGGTGCGGTCACCGCGGCCCGCCAGACCGTCCTCGAGGGTTCCGCGCCGCCCGGGTTCCTGCGCGACATCGTGGAGCGGGTGACGCCGAGCGTCCTGGCCGCACGCGTCGAGGGCCAGACCGAGGTCGACGAGATCGTGGACGTGCACATCCAGCGCACCACCGACCTGCTGCTGGAGCGCTCCACCCTGCTGGCGAAGGAAGTCGAAGAGGGCCGCTGCGCGGTCGTCGGCCTGTGCTACCGCCTCACCGACGGCACCGTCCGCGAGGTCGGCAGCCGCGGACTGCCGGAGCACGCGAAGCCGTAGGGAATCAGCTCTCGTTCGGCGCGGCAGCGGAGTTCTCCGCTGCCGCGCCGACTGCTTCGAACGGCTGGAACGGGCTGGTCACGTTAGCCTGCTGGAGCACGCTCCGGGTTGAAGGGATCCAGCCGCGTGACCGTCCAGCCGCGTCGAGTGCTACTGCTCAGCGCGACCATCGGTGAAGGGCACAACGCGACCGGCCGGGCCGTTGCGGAGGCCGCCGGTCGGGTGTGGCCGGGATCCGAGGTCAGCTGGCTGGACGCGCTGCGCGCGATGGGCCGCTGGGTGCCCGCCGCGTTCAACTGGATCTACGTCACCAACGTCGAGTCCACCCCGTGGCTCTACGACTTCTTCTACGACTCGCTGTGGCGCTACCGCTGGTTCGCCAACGCTTCGCGCCGCTTCGTCGGGGCGTGGAGCGGGCGGCTGTTGCGGCAAGCGATCGCCGAGCGCGAGCCCGATCTGATCGTCTCGACGTATCCGCTCGGCACGGCGGGGCTGAACTGGTTGCGCCGCCGCGGCGAGCTCGACGTCCCGGTGGCCGCCGTGGTCTCGGACTTCTCCCCGCACCCGTTCTGGGTCTACCCCGAGGTCGACCTGCACTACGTGATGAGCGAGGCGAGCCTGCGCGCGATGCGGCGGGCCGAGCCGGACGCTGTGGGAGCCGTGTGCGCACCACCGGTCGTCTCGGCATTCCGGCCCGGGGACCGGGCGGCGGCACGGCGCAGCTTCGGCCTTCCGGAGGCGGGATTCACCGTGTTGATCTCGTGCGGTTCGCTCGGGTTCGGCTCGGTGGACCGCGCGGTGGACGCTGCGCTGCGCGCTGAGGGCGTGGACCGGGTCGTGGTGGTCTGCGGTCGCAACGATGGGTTGCGGGAGCGGTTCGACACCCGCGCCGAGGAACGGCTGGTCGCGCTGGGCTGGGTGGACGACATGCCAGGCCTGGTGGCCTGCGCTGATGTCGTGGTGACCAACGCGGGCGGGGCCACGGCGCTGGAAGCCGTCGCCTGCGGACGATCCGTGATCATGTTCGAGCCGATCGCCGGGCACGGGCGCGCCAACGCCGAGCTGATGGCCGACGCCGAGCTGGCCGAGCTGTGCCCGCGAGCGGCCGACCTGACTGCGACGTTGCGTCGTTGGGCTGCCGAACCGGACGAACTCGCGCAGCAGGAGCAGCGAGCGCTCAAGCATTGCCAGATCGCGGATTTCACCGACCAGGTGGCCGCACTGGCTCAGCTCCCCCGGCACCGCGGTCGCCGGGCGCTGCGCTCGCAGGACGCCTTCTTCGTCTACGCCACCACGCCCGCCGTGGCGCAGCAGACCGGCGCTGTCCTGCTGCTGGAAGGCCCGTCCCAGAGCACCCGCGATTGGTACGAGCAGATCGCCGAGCGGGTCGAACGGCGCGCCTCGCGGCTGCCCCTGCTGACGCGTCGCCTGGTGCTGCGCCGGACCGGACGGCCGCAGTGGATCCACGACGCCGCCATCGACCTCCACGAGCACCTGCGCTGCCGCGAGGTCCGAGGTGAGGGCTCTGCGGCGGAGGCTCGCGAGGAGTTCTTCGGCACCGCCGTGCGCACCGATCGCCCGCCCTGGGAGCTTCTGCTGCTGCACGAGACCGATTCCGGTCGGGTTTCGGTGCTGGCGAAGCTGCACCACGCGCTCGGTGACGGTGTCGCCGTGACCAGCACGCTGCTGCGGTTGCTGACCGACAACCCTCCCCCCGTTTCGGCGCCCGGGCGAGGTGATCGGCTGAAGTGGCATCGACGCGCCTGGGTCATCGCGCGGGGGTTGGTGAGCCTCGCCGGGGCAGGTCTGGCCCCCGCCAGCCCCTGGGCTGGGCGCAGCACGCCGAACCGGTCGTTCGACGGCCTGGAACTCCCGGCCGCTGAGGTCCGGGCCTGCGCACGGCGGGACGGCGTGAGCAGTACCGCGCTGCTGCTCGGTCTCGTGGCCGAGGCGCTGCACCGGGCGCTGCCTTCCCCCGCGCCGGGCCAGCGTTTCCGGGTGATGGTGCCGCGCACGGCTCGAACCGGGCGCAGTGGCGTGGGCACCGATGAGCCCGGCAACCACACCGCATCGGTGTCGCTGGACCTGCCCGTCGGCCCGATGCCCGTCCGGCAACGGGTCGACTCAGTCGCCGCTGAGCTCGGCAAACCGGACCGAACCGGTCAGCCCGCCGCGACCCGCGCCGTGCTCGCCGGCCTCGGCTCGATGCCCGCGCCGCTGCACGCCTGGGTGGTGCGGCGGATCTACCAACGCCGGTTCTTCAACGCCGTCGTGTCGGTGCTGCCCGGGCAGCGGCGGCCGGCGCGCATGGGGGCGGCCCAGATCGCTGGAGTGCTGCCGGTGCTGTCGCTGGCCGACGGCGTGGGAGTGGCCGTGGGCGCAGTCAGCTGGGGTGAGCGCGTCGGTTTCGGGATCACCACGGACACCGGCCTCGCCCCGGTCGCCGGGGTGCTGACCGGGCACCTCCGCGACGCCTTCGCCGCACTGCGGACGGGTGACGGGCCGTGAGCTCGAACGCCCCGGTGCTGGTGATCGCCGTTCCGGCCGCGATCGCCGGGGCTGCGAGCTTCGGCCTGGCCAGCGCCATCCAGCACCGGGTCACCAAGCAGGTGCCCAAGGTGCAGACCTTCAACCCGCGCATGCTCTACGAGCTGGTCCGCAAACCGATCTGGGTGCTGAGCATCCTCACCGTGGTCGTCGGGTTGTCGCTGCAGGTGGTGGCGCTGGCTTTCGGGCCGCTGGTGCTGGTGCAACCGCTGCTGGTGACCTCGGTGCTGTTCGGGGCCGGGTTCGCCGCGTGGATGGCGGGCCGCAAGATGGACCTGGTGCTCGGGCTGGGCGGGCTGGCCTGCGTCGGCGGGCTGTCGGCCTTCCTGGTGCTGGCGCGCCCCTCCGGGCAGAGCAGCGAGTTCACCGGGGCATCGATCCTGCCGCTGGCCCTGGCGCTCGGGCTGCTGGTGCTGGTGTCGCTGGGGGCCGCCGCGTTGGTCCCCGGTGAAGCCGGGGTGATCGGCATGGCGGTGGCCACCGGGGTGTTCTACGGGGTCACCGCCGGGTTGATCAAGGTGGTGGCCGGGCAGTTCCGCACCGGCGGGCTGGCCGAACCGTTCCAGCACTGGACGCTCTACGCGGTGTGCGTGATCGGGCCGATGGGCTTCCTGCTCAGCCAGCAGACCTTCCAGCGCGGCCGGCTGATGTCGCCGGCGCTGGCGGTGATCACCACGGTGGATCCACTGGTCGCAGCGGCGATCGGGGTGAACTGGCTGGGCGAGCGGATCGAGTCCTCCCCCGCCATCCTCAGCGGCGAGCTGATCGCCGTGGTCGTCATCATCATCGGCATCGTCGTGCTGACCCGCCGCGGCGAGCAGCTGCGCCGAGCGCTCGAGCGCGGCAGCTCCGCGGAGGAGACGTGGGGTTGATGCTGCGCGGGCGAACCGCGCTGGTCACGGGAGCTTCCTCGGGAATCGGTGCGGCCACCGCCGCTGAACTGGCGGCTGCCGGATGCCGGCTCGTGCTGGTGGGCCGCGACCAACGGCGCCTGGGCGAGGTGGCCGCGCGCACCGGCGGGCAGGCGCTGGCCGCCGAGCTGACCGATCCGGCGGGTCTCGACCGGGTCGTCACCGCGGCGCGGCAGGTGGATCTGCTGGTGCACTGCGCGGGGATCGGGTGGGCCGGTGACCTGCCCTCGATGTCGGCTGAGCAGGTCGAGGCGCTGACTGCGGTGAACCTGACCGCGCCGATGCTGCTGACCAGCGCGGTGCTGCCGGAGCTGCGCCGGCGGCGCGGCCACGTCGTGTTCGTCTCCTCGATCGCCGTCGTCGGTGTTCGCGGTGAGGAGGTCTACGCGGCGACGAAAGCGGGTGTGCGGGCGTTCGCGGAAAGTCTCCGCCACCTCGACGGCATCGGCGTGACCACGGTGTTCCCCGGTGCTGTGCGCACGCCGTTCTTCGCCGGTCGAGACTACGACCGGCGGTTCCCCCGCATGCTCACGCCCGAAGAGGTCGCGGCGGCACTGGTCCGGGGAGTCCAGCATGAGCGCGCGGAGGTCTTCGTCCCCGCCTGGCTCGCGGTGCCCGCCCGCATCCAGGGCGCATTGCCCGGCCTCTTCCGCGGCCTGTCCAAGTGGTTCGGCTAGCCGCGCAGCGCTCGGATCGACTCCCACAGCGACCCCATGGTGGCCAGCACAGCGGTGGGCTCGTAGCCGCAGTGCGCCATGCAGTTGGCGCAGCGGGGGTCGTTGCCGCGCCCGTAGTGCGACCAGTCGGTTTCCTCCAGCAGTTCGCGGTAGGTGGCCGCGTAACCGTCGTTCATCAGGTAGCACGGCCGCTGCCAGCCGTAGAGCGAGTACGACGGGATGGCCCACGCCGTGCACTGGAAGTCGACCTTGCCCTCCAGGAAGTCCAAGAACAGCGGCGAGTGGTTGAACCGCCACCGGCGCCTGCGGCCGTCGGCGAAGACCTTGCCGAACAGCTCACGCGTCTCCGCCACCCCCAGGAAGTGCTCCTGGTCGGGCGCCTTGTCGTAGGCGTAGGCCGGGGAGAGCATCATCTGGTCGACCTTCAGGTCGTTGTTGAGGTAGTCCAGCACCTCGATCACCGACTGCGGCGTGTCGGAGGTGAAGAACGTGGAGTTGGTGGTCACCCGGAAACCGCGCCGCTGGACGTCCTTGATGTTGTCCACGGCCTGCGCGAACACGCCCTTCTTGCACACCGATTCGTCGTGGCGCTCCTCCAGCCCGTCGATGTGCACGGCCCACGCGAAGTACGGCGACGGCCGGAACTTGTCGATCTTGCGGGGCAGCAGCAGCGCATTGGTGCACAGGTAGACGAACTTCTTGCGCTTGATCAGCTCCTCGACGATGACCTCGATCTCCGGGTGCATCAGCGGTTCCCCGCCGGCGATGGACACCACCGGGGCACCGCACTCCTGCACCGCGGCGAGGGCCTGCTCCACCGGCATCCGCTGCTTGAGCACGTTGGCCGGGTGTTGGATCTTGCCGCAGCCCGCGCACTTGAGGTTGCAGGCGAACAGCGGTTCCAACTCCAGCGTCAGGGCGAACTTCTCGCGGCGGGCCAGCTTCTGCTTGACCAGGTAGGCCCCGACGCGGACGGCTTGGCGCACGGGAAT
>NZ_JBEOVY010000372.1:0-7226 GCF_040295745.1 Saccharopolyspora sp. NPDC002686 | reverse complement strand
GTTCGAACACTGTTACGCACTCACGACCCTTTCTTACAGATTCTTACAACGTTTCCGACCATCCCTTACAGCTGCTCGACAACTCTTCGCAGGCGACGTCGGCATCGGTAGCGTTCCCGGTGTCCGAAGATGGCCGGTAAGACACGGCCCCGAACAATTCCCGCCGTATCGCGACGAACAGTCGAAGCTGCCTGTGCTCCGGCGCGAACCGGCGAAGTGTGGGAGTGAATCGCCTTGCTGATGCGCGTGCTGTCGGAAGTCACGGTGTTCGCCGACCGACCGGAACTGCAGGAGAAGGTCACCCGGATGCTGAGCGAGGCCCCGCAGCGCTCGCTCACCGACGTCGCGGTCCTCGCCTTCGGCGGGGCCACCCCGATCGAGCAGCTGCAGCACTGCGTGTCCCGGCTCAGCCGCTCCTACCGGGTGCTGGTGGTCCTGCCGGAGCAGGCGTTCGACCAGGTCCCGGAGCTGCTGCGGGCCGGCGCCCTGGGATTCCTCGGAACCGGCTGCGACCAGCAGGAATTCCACGACGCGCTGGCCGTGGTTGCCCGCGGCGCGGTGTACGTGACGTCCGGTTCCCGGGCGGCCCTCACCGGTGTCAGCGCCGAGTCGGAGTCGGTGCAGCAGCTGCTGACCCGCCGCGAGCAGGAGGTCTTGCGCTGGATCGCCGACGGCTACACGCACTCGCAGGCGGCCCGCCGGATGGGCCTGTCCGCGGCGACCGTCGACACCTACGTCAAGCGCATCCGGGCCAAGCTCGAAGTCCGGAACAAGGCCGAGCTGACTCGCAAGGCCATCGAGCTGGGCATCGTCCGACGGGAACCTCTTCTAACGGCTGCGTGAGGGGCACCGTTTCAGCTGGTCAGAGATCGTGAGTACTTCGGGGTGCCATAGCGCCCCGAAACGCTCACGAGGCGCTACCAGCGGCGAGCGGGATGGTGGCGGTGAAGCGGCAGCCGCCCTCGATGTTGTCCACCGCCACCGCGCCGTGGTGCGCCTCGACGATTCCGCGCACGATGGCCAGGCCCAGCCCGCCGCCGACGTCCTTGCCGGACGGCCGCGCCGGCGCACCGCGCCAACCGGGTTCGAAGACCTTCGCCAGGTCCTCGGGCGGAATCCCGCCGCAAGCGTCCGAAATGGACAGCACCGCCATCCCGTCCGCGGAGTGCGCGCTCACCGTCACCGCACCGCCGGGATGCGTGTGCCGGACGGCGTTGCCGAGCAGGTTGCCCAGCACCCGGTTGATCTGCCGGACGTCCACCCGGACGTCGAGGGACTCGATGCCGCCGGGCACCAGCCGCACCCCGCGGTTGCGGGCCTGCGGCTCGATCGCGGTCACCGCGTCGTTGATCAGGTCCGGCAGCGACACCGGCGTCAGCGACAGGGTCAGCGAGTTGGACTGGATGCGCGACAGGTCGAACAGGTCGCCGACCAGCTGGTCCAGCCGCTGCGTCTCCTGGAGGATCAGCCCCAGGTAGCGGTCCTGGTCGCGGGCCATGCCGTCCTGCAGCGCCTCGGTCATGGCCCGCAGCCCGGCCAGCGGTGTGCGCAGGTCGTGCGAGACCCAGGCGATCAGCTGCCGCCGCGAGGCCTCCAGAACCCGCTCCTGCTCGCGCGAAGCGGTCAGCGCCGCGCTGGTCGCGGCGAGCTCCTGGGTGAGCACGGCGAGTTCCGCCGAGCCGGACTGCGCGGGGGCGGCGAACCGCCCGTCCTCGCCCATGGTCCGGGTGGCGCGCGCGAGGCTCCGGCTGCCGTTGAGGATCCGCGCGCCGAGCAGCAGGCACAGCGCCAGCGACACCGCGGTCGTCGGGATGCAGGCCAGCAGCACGGCGATCATCGCCTGCTCGGTGAACACCCCGAGGAATCCCAGCGCGGCGAAGGTGAACGCGATCTCGATGACGGTCACCACCGAGAGCACCATCATCATCACGACCAGCGAACTGCGGCGCATCAACCACAGGACCACGGCGCCGAGCACCCCGACGGCCACCGAGCACCAGAGCGAGACTAGTGCGACGAAGAGGAGGTCTCGCATGGCCTTCATTTCTGTTCGCGGCAGCGGATTGTTGACGTTCGATGAAGGTTCCCCCGCGCAGGTTTCCCCCAGAACGGGCCAAAGTATAAGGTACTGAACGGAAAGCGGTGTCCGGTTCGGGGATCGGCGCCGGTCCCGGATTTCTGGAGTTAGTGATACGAGTGGCGTCGGAAACTGACCCGAATCGCGGACCGGAAGGCGAATCCCTGGAATCGCTGCCGCCGGAACTGCGGATCTACGTCCCGGCGGAAGGCACCCCGGTGGAACCGGTCGAACGGGCCGAGCCCTCCTACGAAGAGGTCCCGCTGGCGTCCCTGTCCGGCACCGCGCAGCCGCCGCAGCCCGCGCCCGCCGAACCGACCCCGGCCAAGGGAGTCGGCCTGCCGTCGAAGTTCTCGCTGATCGCCTTGGCGGCGGCGGCCATCGTCCTGGTGTCGGTGCCGTTCGTGATCGCGCTGCTGATGACCGGTGACCGCGAGGACGAGCACGTCGCGATCGGGATGAACGCGCCTCAGCCGCAAGAGCCCGGCAACGGCCCCCTGCTGTCGGCCCAGGAGCCGCCGCCGGAAACACCGGTCGATGCGCTGCCGGCCGAGCAGGGCGAGCCGGTCCGGACCGAACCCGACACCCCCGAGCAGAACGCCGGCCCGCCGCCGGTCGAGCAGCCGACCCGGGTGTCGCTGGTCGCCGGACCGGGCTGTGCGAACAACGCGCAGCAGAAGTACGAGGCGGTCGGCTACTACTCGAACGGCACCGAGGGCTGGTACACCCGGAGCGGGGGCAGCACCGAAGCCGGTTGCCGGGGCAGCTTCGACGCCATGCCGATGTCGGGGGAGGCCAACACCTCGGATTCCCAGCACTTCGGCAAGTGGGCCTTCGACGTCTCCGGCGACCTGAAGGTGGCCGACTGCGCGCTCTCGGTGTACATCCCCAATGACAGCGACCGCCGCAACGTGGGGGCCACCGCGGCCCACTACTCGATCTTCAACAGCTTCGACCAGGGCGGGGCGAACGTGATCGCCGTCAAGGACGTCGACCAGGTCGCGAACCTCGGCAAGTGGGTCGACCTCGGCACCCACCGCATCGACCAGGGCAAACTCTCGATCAAGCTGCACAACCGCGGTGAGGACTACAAGGAGGGCGCCGACGGCGAGGGCGCCCACGTCGCAGTGACCCAGATCCGCGCCAACTGCACCCCTGCTTGAGAAGACGAAGGGCGCTTCTCCTCCGAGTCGGAGAAGCGCCCTTCGAGCTCTTCGGATCAGAAGACGGTGACGCCCTGGGCGGCCGGCTGCAGGGAGCCGACCTCGATCGACTTGATCGGGTACTCGGGGTAGCCGCCGGCGCTCGGGTCGGTGACGACCTCGGCGTCCACCGCGCCCGGGCTGCCCGGCAAGCCGACCTTGAAGCCGGTGGCGACCTTGACGTCGGAGTCGCCCTTGTCACCGGTCTCGATCTTCACCCCGGCGAAGGCGGTCTGGCCCGGGGCGACCTCGAAGGAGGTCGGCGCGCCGGGGACATCGACCTGCTTGGCCTGCACGTCGATGTCCGCACCGGACATGTCGGTGCCGACCAGCGTCGGGTAGCCGTTGACCGTGCAGGTCTCCTTCGAGTTGTTGGTGGCCGCCAGCAGCAGGATGCCCGGGCGGTCCGGCTGGACGTTCAGCTCGACCTTGAAGTTGCCCGCGGAGCAGGCGGCCTCGCTGCTGGTCTCGTCGCTGGCCTGCTCGGTCTTGGCCTCGGTCTTGGCGTTGGTCTCGCCGGTGGCCTGCTCGGCGGTGGCGCTGTTGGTGCCCTGCTCCGGCGCAGGCGCGTTGGTCGCTCCCTGAGCGCACCCGCTGAGCAGAGCGACACCGCCGACCAGCGCGACAGCAGCACCCAGCGTACGAGTCCGGTTCAGCAACATGGTGTTCCTTCCGTATCAGGTTGAGCGTCCCGCGCCCTTTGCCCCGTAAGACGCGCACCCCGGGCCGGGGTTGCATCCCTTTGCCAAACTAATGGTCGATCTCGCCGACCAGGGATTCCGGCACCCGGTGCTCCCGCTGCCCGATCAGGGCCGTGACCAGCGGGTGGAGGTCCGGACCAGGTGAATCGCCCGCTCCGCGGCCGGGCTGCGACCGCCTCGGAAGAGAAACCGGCCACCAGTACCGCACAAGATCGTCCGGACCTTGTAACCTGGGGCACGCGGGGCGTTAGCTCAACTGGCAGAGCAGCGGACTTTTAATCCGCGGGTTCAGGGTTCGATCCCCTGGCGCCCCACCAAAACCCCAGGTCACAGACCTGGGGTTTCGTGTTGGTAGGGCCGAGTTGCCAAAAAATTGCCAACTATGCTGAGCTGCGCTCGTCGTCGACGAACGCCAGCGCCTCTGCGCTCGCGCGGGACTGCTGGCCCCGCCCGAAGTAGACGTCCTGCGTCATCGACACCCGCGAGTGGCCCAGAAGGTCGGCCACCTCGCGAGCGGTCACCCCGGCATCGGCCAGCAGCGTGGCGACCGTCTTACGCAGTGTGTGGAAGGTGACCCACTCGTATCCGGCCCGCACGCGGAACGGCTTCCACGCGCGGTTGGTGACGTTCGAGTAGTTGAGGTAGCTGCCGGTCGTGCTGGTGAAGATAGGCTTCTTCGGATCAACCTCGCCAAGCTGAGCCGCCCGGTCTTCGAGCATCTTCACCGCCCAGTCTGCGAGGCCGATGTCGCGTGCGGAGCCGTCGGTCTTGCCGTCGTTCCGTCGTACGCCCTTGCCCCGAGCCCGGATGAGGTTGCCGCTCATCCTCAGCTTCTTGGCCTTGGGGTCGAAGTCCTCCCAGTGCACGCCCAGCGCCTCGCCTGCTCGCTCCGCAGTGGCGATGAAGAACCGCACCAGATCAGCCAGGTCGCGTTCGTTGGCCTCCTCATCAGCGTCGAGCTTCTTCAGGAAGTCGATCAGCTGGTCCTTGGTCAGCGACCGCGGCTTCTTGCGCTTGATCTTGGCCCGCCGTTCGGCCAGAGGAGCGATGTCCTTGGTCGGGTTCTCCTCGATCGCCTCAGCCTGAATCGCGAAGTTGGCGACGTTGCTGATCACGGCCTTCACGAGCTTGGCCAGGCTCAGACTGTTCGCTTTGAGCTTGGCTTGGCACAGCTTGTTGACCACCGGGGTCTTCACCTCGAACAGCCGCAGCTGCCCCAACGCGGACTTGACGTGGTTCTCGTAGACGTTCTCGTAAGTGTCCAATGAGGTCAGTGAGTAAGTCCCGTTCTCTGCATCCTTGCGGAATTCCGCAAGCCACAGCTCGGCAGCTTCACTGAAGTAGGACCGTGCGGTCAGCTCTGCACCAGCCGCGCCAGCCGGTACGAGATCCTTGACCGCATCCCGAACCGCCTTCTTGGCCAGCTCCTTGGTCCTGCCCCGACGGCGCACGTCGACGTAGGTGCCGTCCACTCGCCGGTACCAGACACGCGCAGCAAACGACTTGCCAACCGGCTTCACCGAGATCTCGCCCATGCTGCCCAGCGGCAGCGAAAGCCGCCCAGCCATCAGGCCACCCCCTCGGCCTGAGCCTCGAACCATCGCTCGACGTCATCAGGCTTGAACCGGACGTACTTGCCGATCTTGCGACCGACCGGACCGTAGCCACGGCTGCGCCACTGGTAGAGCGTGCCGACCGGAACGCCGAGGTAGGCCGATACGTCGTCGATTCCCCACAGGTTGCGGATCATGGTCAGTCCTTCCTCTCGGTGGCGTAGCGGTGTTTGCGTGCTTGGCGGGTGCGGTCGGCGATGGCGGCCGCGAGTTCGCGTTCTTCGTCGGTGTTGTGGCCGACTGAGGTCATGTCCCAGTGGTTGACCACGGCGACGGTGTCGGCGGTGACGCCGAGTTCTTCGAGGTTCTGCTCGAAGCGCCAGGTCTGGCGGTCTTCGCGGAGCTGCTTGAAGGTGGTCGAGTACTGCCGCGACTTGGACAGGAAGTGACCGCGGAAGGCGAGCATGTGCGTCCAGCGCCGCAGGTTGAGTTCCGCGAGTGGTCCGGGGATCCAGCCGCCGTTGTCGCAGGTGGCGCAGTGGTCGATCGTGGTGCAGTCACAGGCGCCGGCTTGGTGCTCGCCGTTGGGGTGGCAGTCCGGGCAGACCTCCGGGGCTCCGAGGTCCCACGTGGTGCGCATGATCTGTTTGTGGTGCTCGGTGGTGCGCAGGTGCTCGATCTGGGCGCGGGAGCGGATCGGGCGGTCCGCGGCTTCGGACTTGCCGGTGCCCTTGGTGGCGTACTTGGCCACGTAGGAGGCGATCCGGTCATCGCTGATCGTGCCCTGGTCGTCTTCGAAGCGGTGCGCTTCAGCGGGGCGGACTGGGCGGATGTCGACCTGTTCGCCCCAGGAGAGTTCGAGCACCTGGCCGTCGCCGAACTTGGGGGTGGTGACGGTGGTGTCGGCGTGGGCGGCTGTGACGGCGGCGGCCAGGAGCTCGGCCGTGCCCCACGGCGGGGTGGTGTCCACGGCACCGTCCGGGCCGTCGAGACGGATCACCGCGTGGAAGTGGATGGTGCCGCGCTTCTGGAACTCGGCGACCTTGGCGTAGCTCAGCCGGGCGTGGTTGCCGAAGTCGCGGATGGTGAGCCCGGCTGCCCGAGCGAGGTGGCGCCGGAGCTTGGTCGTGAAGACATTCCAGAGCTTCCCGGAGTGCGCCTGCCACAGGACGTGGCCGGTGTAGTCGTAGCCCTCGGGGTCGAGCGGCTGGCCGATCTTCGGGTCATGCTCGTGGTGGTAGGTGCCGCAGCGGCACGGCGCGAGCTTCCCAGAGGAGGTGGTGCGGCGGTTGTGCACCGGCCCGAAGCTGGGAGCGGTCAGGGTGACGAACAGCCGTGGCTTCTCGGACACCGAGGTGGGCACGCCCTTGGAGCCGCCGGACAGGCCTGCTCGCATGAGGTGGAAGGCGTCGGCGGCGTAGCGGTCGGAGCAGGCCGGGCAGACGCTCTCGCGGCGGTTTCCGCAGGGGGACATGATGTGGCCGCTGGTCTGCGCCGGGCGCCCGTCGGGGCGGGTGAGGACTTCGCCGGTGGTCTTGTCGGTGATCTGCCACAGCCCGGACAGGCGGACCGGGTGCAGGCAGCCGTAGACGTTCTCGACCTTCGCGCGCCAGTCGCGGTAGTCAGGGGATTGGATGCGCCGCTTGAGGCGGTCGACGTCCGGAAGCGTGGGCAACACCATCGGTGGTGACCT
>NZ_JBEOVY010000371.1:0-7231 GCF_040295745.1 Saccharopolyspora sp. NPDC002686 | reverse complement strand
GTTGCAGCCGGTTTTCGCACTCACGACTCCGGTGTCAGCGGACGGGGTGGGCGGCGAGGACTTCGCCGACCTGGTCGGCCACTGCCGGGTCGAGCATCGGGTAGCGGCCTCCGGCGACGAAGCGCTCGGAGAGCTCGAAGGTCACCACTTCCCCTTCGGACAGGAGCCGACCGGTCGCCGCAGGGTCGAGGGCGACCTGGTCCGGGTGGACGATCGTGACGTCGGTGAACGTCGCCGCCAGGTACGGGCTCGCGAACTGGGTGAACGAGTCGCCGACCATCCGCATCGGCGCGGTGACCATGCCCGGCTTCGGCGGCGAGTCCAGGTGCAGCGGTTCGTGGAAGTCGCTGGGCTTGAACTGGGTGTTGTCCACGTCGCTGCCGTCGGGCGCCAGCGAGTACGCCTGGATGTTCACGGTCCGGTCCTGGCCCAGCAGGTCCGGGATGTCCGCGCTGTGCGGGTACTGCCGCGACGGCAGGACCTTCCAGCTGCTCGTCACGCCCGGCTGGAGCCGTTCGGCGAGCTGGTAGGCCATGGTGATGCCGCCTTCGTGCGTCCAGTGCGTGTCGATGTCGTGGTAGATCGGCCGCTGGTTGCGGGCCGCCACGTCGCGCAGCTGCTTGCGCATGTCCAGCGCACCGGTCTGGCCGGGCACCCGCTTCCAGAACTCCTCGCGGGCCTTCGTCGAGCAGTCCTTCCCGGCGTAGCGGTCCGGCATGTTCTCCGGGTACGCCGTGGACTTGTCGGGCGCGATGACCAGCTGGAACTTCCGCCCGGAGGCTTCCACGACGGACTTCCAGCGGCGCAGCCCGGCGATCACCTCGTCCAGCGAGCGCTTCGGCACGCACCGGTAGGACACGTCGTGCCCGAGGTAGAGCCAGCCGCCCTTGCCCTCGATGACCGCGGGGAACACGTTCTCGTCGATCTGCGGCTTCTCGTCGACCTGCCCGGCCCCCACCGGCGAGGTGTGCGAACCGCCGTCGAGCCGGGCGGGTTCGCCGAAGATCCCCCGGCTGAGCGCGTCCACCGACTGCACCGCGTCCTTCCGGAACGGCAGGTTGTCGGTGGCCCACGCGTTCAGGCCGGTGAAGGCGCCCCAACCGTCGGTGATGCTCGGGAACGCCGCCAGCGGCCGGTTCTCCAGCTGCGTCGGCCTAGCACCGAGGACCCAGCTGGTCAGGGGTGCGGTGAAGAACAGGACGGCGCACACCAGCGCGGCGAGCTGCCGCCTGCCGTGCCGCGGCCGGTGCATCGGGTGCTCCCGCGGCAACCACGCCTCGTGGACCGGGGGGAAGCTCTTCTGCCGCGACACACCCCAACGTTAACCGGCCACGCACCGCGACCAGCCGGAAACTCATGGATCGACGAGCACTTTCATCTTCCGCCCGGCCCGCAGCGCGGCGAACCCCTCGTCGACGACCTGCTCCAACGGCACGTGCTCGACCCAGCCTGTGGTGTCGTAGTGGCCGCGCGCCATCAGGTCGATCACCGCCCCGTAGTCGTCCGCGGTGTAGCAGAGCGAACCCTGGATCGCGGACTCACGCATCACCAGCTGGAGCAGCTCGGTCTGCAACGGGTGCTCGTAGATCGCCACCGCGATCAGCCGCTTGCGCGCCCCCAGGCAGGACATCCCGGCTGCCACGCTGGCCTTCACGCCCGCCGCGTCGAAAGCGGCGTCCGCACCGCGCCCGCCGGTCCGCTGCATGACGTGGGTGGCCGGGTCGATCTCCGTCGGGTCGATGACATCGGCCGCGCCCAACCCGGCGATCGCCGCCCGCCGCGTCTCCGACGGCTCGACGACCGTGATGTCCTCGACGCCGATGCCGCGCAGCGCGAACCAGATGCCGATCCCGATCGGCCCGGCACCGAAGATCACCGCGCTGCCGCCCGGACCGACCTCGCCGAGCCGCGCCGCGTGGTAGGCCACCGACATCGGCTCGACCAGCGCACCGAGCTCGGCCCCGACGGACGCCGGCAACCGGTGCGCCATCCACGACGGCACCACCGAGTACTCGGCCATCCCGCCGGGCGCCATCAACCCGTGGAACCCGATCTGCCGGCACACGTTGTAGTGCCCGGCCAGGCACGGCGGGCACTTCCCGCAGCGGTAGACCGGCTCGATCGCGACGTGGTCGCCCACGGCGACGTCGAACACGTCCGCACCGACCTCCACGACGGTCCCGGAAAACTCGTGCCCCATGGTGAGCGGCAACCGGTACCCGGTCAGCGGGTGCGGTTCGGTCGGGACGAAGATCGGCCCCGCGTAGTACTCGTGCAGGTCGGTGCCGCAGATCCCGTTGTACCCGACCTTCACCTTGATCTGCCCGGCCGAGCAGGCCGGCTCCGCGACGTCCTCGACTACCAGCTCTTCCCGCCCCCGGTACACCGCAGCACGCATCGCGCCTCCCACCGGCTCCGCTGCCAACGCGTTCCAGCACACGCCCGCGACTGCCCAGGTGCAACCGTTGCACCAGGTTGCACCCCGCAGCGGTCCGCTCAGAACCGGTAGTGGTCGATCAGTCCGCCCCTGCGGCAGGACGACCGAGGAATGCGGCAAGTCTGTCTATCGCCGGAGCGTCCTCCGAGATGGCCTGAGCAGGATCGAACCGACCGTTTCGCACCGGCTCGGTGAATTGGCGGCTGACGAATGTCAAAGCCTGTTCGGCCAGGTCTTCGGGGAGGTCGACGGGTTGCCCGGTTGCCCGGGCGAGGTCCCAGCCGTGAGTCAGGAGATCAGCCATGCGCACGAGCAGGAGTGCCGCGCCGGTGGTCTCGCCGAAAGGCCCCTGGTAGATGAGTTCAAGGGCCTGCGGTTGATCGAACGCGGCCTGCACCGCTCCGCTGGACCTGACGTAGACCTCGACGGGGGTGCTGTTGAGGTGCCGCGTGCCGGGTTCGGGCGGTGCCTGGTGCGTCAGCGAAGCGGCCACGGCGAGATTCACGTCCACCAAGTGGTTCACCAAGTCCTCCACCGTCCAGTCGGTGCAGGGAGTCGGGTTCGACCACTGCCCTTCTCGGATGCCGGAAACCAGGTGACCGACGGCCTCCAGCGCTCGGCCGAGCTGTTCGACGGACGGGGCCAGCAGCACCATCGATGTTCTCCACGTCGTGGTCGCGGCAGGACGAACCGCGATGGGGACAGTTGATCTTATCGTCGCTTGCCGCCCTTGATCTGCCCGGCCGCGCAGACCGGCTCCGCTGCCAACGCGTTCCAGCACACGCCCGCGACTGCCCAGGTGCGACCGTTGCACCAGGTTGCACGGCTGCTTCATCAACGACGTTTGCCGTTCTCGTCGTGGTAGGCGCGTACCTGGGCATCGGTGCTGCGGGCACGGCGGTCGGCGTCGGTCTGCGGCGCGTCGACCAGCGCGCGAGGGTGCAGGCGTTCCTTGAGCACCACGTTCAGCTGTGCACCCAGCAGGGTGATGACGCTTTGCAGGTAGAACCACCACAGCATGGTGATCACGGTGGCGAAGGGGCCGTAAGTGCTCTGAGCGGTGTGCAAGAACCGGCTGATGATCAGCGACGACGCGGTTTGCAGCACGAAGAACAGCACCCCGCACAGCGCCGCGCCGGGCAGGACGTCGCGGGTGGTGACCTGCCGGTGGGTGAGGAGCCGGAACGCGGCCACGAACAACCCCAGGTCCAGAACGATCGCGATCGCGTAACCGAGCACGCGACCGACCCAGCCCAGATCGATCCCCTCCGCAGCGCCGGAGACGAATCCGTTGACCAGGGTGCTCACCACCAGTCCCACGCCGATGGTGGCCAACACGGCCACACCGCGCACGGTCTGCTGGACGATCGTGGGATGCCGGGTGAACGGCAGTCCCCAGACCGAGTTGAGCGCTGCTTGGGCGACGCGAACCACCCGCAGACCGCTCCACAGCGCGGTGACCGCACCTAGGCCCAGCGCCCACCATTCGCCGCTGAGCCCCTGGACCGTTGCGGGGTCCAGCAGCGGCAACATCGTCGCCACGTTGCTGAGCACCTGGTCCTTCATGCTGACCGGCAGCAGGAAGCCGAGCAGCGTGACCAGCACCAGAAGCAGGGGGAAGATCGAGAAGAACGCCCAGAAGGCGAGCATGCTCGCCAAGTTCGCGGACCGGTCCTCGGCGAACTTCCGGAACACGGCCACCGCCACGCCCAACGAACGGTGGTGCTGCTGGAAGCTGTCCACCCGTTGCACCGGAATCTTCAGCGCTCTCCGGCGCCGAGTGCCGGACGTGCGGTCGCGGGTGTGCTCACGCATGGCGGAACTCCGAACCGGCAGTGCATGCCTCGGCCTGAGCATCGAATACCCAGCGGCGAGATCGATGATGCGCAGGTCGGCGCGGCGGCTCACAGCTGCGGTCGTGATTCCTTTCGCCGCGCCCGCATCTCGGGAATCCCGGTCAGAGCGGGCCACACTACGACGGCACCGATGGTCAGGTACCCGACGTAGCCCGGCATCCTGGTGAGCAACGCGCACAGGGCCCACGCCGCGATGACCAGGGAGCCCAGCAGCCGAACTCGGGTCCAGCGCTTCGAAGGCGGCAGCTCACTCCAGGGTTGCATGATCCTCTTCCCCACGAGGGCAGCGTGGCAGAGGCTAAGCCGACCGCGGTCCGGTTTCGGAAAACCCAGACGGCCTGCCCCCTCAGAACTGGTAATAGAGGAACGGGCTGAAGGAGCCGGTGGCGACGAGGAGGCCGGAGTAGCCGAGGCCGAGGGTCAGGACGCCGATGCGCAGGGCGTAGGCCTGGCGGGTGCGGACCGACTCCAGGAACGGGCCGGTGCCCGAGTTCGCCGGGAGGAACAGCACGACCAGCGCCAGCAGCAGGAACACCAGGCGCTGGTTGGTCACCGAGGCCGACACGATGTCGGTGACACCGGAGAAGTCCGGCAGCAGCATGTGGCCCAGCATCACGAACGCGCTGCCCAGGTCCGGCGAGCGGAAGAACACCCAGCCGATCACCACCAGCAGCAACGTCAGCGCGCGCCGGGCGATCCGGGCGCGGGTGCCCGACGGCGAGTGGGCCCAGCCGAAGGCGCGCTCGACCACCAGCAGCAGACCGTGGAACAAGCCCCACACCAGGTAGGTCCAGGCCGCGCCGTGCCAGAAACCGGTCAGCACGAAGATGATCGCCAGGTTCCGGTAGGTGCGGACCTGCCCGTGCCGGTTGCCGCCGAGCGGGATGTAGACGTAGTCGCGGAACCAGCGCGACAGCGACATGTGCCAGCGCCGCCAGAACTCCGTGACGGTCACCGACGAGTAGGGCCGCGCGAAGTTCTCCGGCAGCCGGAACCCCAGCATCCGCCCCAGACCGATGGCCATGTCCGAGTAGCCGGAGAAGTCGAAGTACAGCTGCACCGCGTAGCCGATCGCACCGAGCCAGGCGATCGCGAACGTCATGTCCTCGTCCGGCGTCGCGAAGCACGCGTCCACCATCGGCGCCAGGGTGTCGGCGATGACGACCTTCTTCGTCAGCCCCCAGGCGAAGCGCGGGAAACCGGCCGCGATGTCGTCCAGCCGGTGCGTGCGCTGCTGCGGCAGCTGGTCGGCGATCTCCCGGTAGCGCACGATCGGACCGGCCACGAGCTGCGGGAACATCGCGATGTAGGTGACGAACGAGACCGGGTCGCGCAGCGCCGGGCGCTCACCGCGGTAGATGTCCACCACGTAGGAGATGTGGTGGAACGTGTAGAAGGAGATGCCGATCGGCAGCGCCAGGTGCAGCACCGGGAAGTCGCCGCCGAACCAGCTGGTGAGCACCGCCAGCTGCTCGGTGGCGAACCCGGCGTACTTCCACACCGCCAGGATCGCCAGGTTGAACGACACGGCGCCGATCAGCACCCACCGCCGCCGGTTCTGCTCGAAGCCCCACTCCACCGGCTCCAGCCGCAGCCCGGCGAGGTAGTTCACCACGATGCACGCCAGCAGCAGCAACGTCGTGCCGCCCGCGCCGCTGGCGTAGAACAGCAGGCTCGCCACCGCGATCACCGCGTTGCGCCCGCGGCGCGGCGCGATCAGCACTGCCGCCAGGACAACCGGCAGGAAGTACCACAGGAACAGGGGGCTTGCGAACGACATCGGGGCCTCGGGTCACGGGAGGCCCTCGCCTCCCCTTGGAGCACGGCGGGATTGCTGTCCGGACTTTAGCCGAGCCCGGAACGCCACCGAGCCGAAACGCATCGGGTTCACCGCCTGCCGTTTGATCCGCTTTGTCCTGACCAGCCAAAACGAGTTCGCGAACAGGCTCCGGAAATGGCGGACAGCCCCCGCGCCGATCACTTAGCCTGGGCCCCATGAACGCTCCCGCGCCAGGCTGGTACCCCGACCAGGCGGACCCGCGCTACGTCCGCTGGTGGGACGGCCGCCAGTGGACGCAACACGTGCAGCCGGCCCAGGCACCGGCCCCGCAGCCGCAAGGCGACGCCAACGCCGCTGAGCTGTCCGTGGGCGGGACCGGCAACGCCGCGTCGATCCAGCAGCAGGTGCAGCAGCGCGCCGGAGTCGGCGGGCCGGTCGCCGGCGGTGGGGGCACCCTGTTCACCGAACCGGTGCTGGTGATCAACCAGCAGGCCAAGCTGATCGAGATGTCGAACCAGTACGCCATCTACGACCAGCACGGACGGCAGCTCGGTTCGGTCGTGCAGGTCGGGCAGAACGGCGCGCAGAAAGCGCTGCGCGCGTTCACCAAGCTCGACTCGCTGATGACGGTCAAGCTGGAGATCCGGGACATCACCGGTCGCCCGGTCCTGCTGCTGACCCGTCCCGCGACGCTCTGGAAGGGCACGGTCCACGTGCAGCGCCCGGACCAGTCGCTGATCGGCGAGATCCGGTTGGCGAACTTCTGGGGCAAGGCGCGCTTCAACTTCGAGATCGGCGGCCAGCGCATCGGCGGTCTGCAGGCCGAGAACCTGCGCGCCTGGGACATCAAGGTCCTCGACCAGGCGGACCAGCCGGTCGGCCAGATCAGCAAGACCTGGCAGGGCCTGGCGAAGGCGGCGTTCACCACGGCGGACAACTACGTCCTGCAGCTCCACCGGCCCCTCCAGGACCCCCTCCTCAGCATGGTCCTGGCCTCGTCCCTGGCCTTCGACACGATCTTCAGCCAGCACCAGTGACGACCCCACCCGGCGCGGTGGATCACAGTTTCAATTGAAACTGCGCTCCGCCGTGCCCGGGATTCACAGTTTCAATTGAAACTGCACACCCGGGCGTGTCGGAACCCCGGCGTGTCGGGAC